>JAYUYT010000024.1:0-2722 GCA_043752345.1 Nitrosospira sp. | reverse complement strand
CACTCCTTGATGAACTGAGCAGCACTGTCATTCGAAACATTGAGCGCTTCCCAAAAATGGGGCGTAATTTCATGGATCGGCCCGCGCGCTCCATCGAGCGCAGCAATGGGCTCGATACGCTGCGCAAAAAGTTAGGCGAAGGCGAGTTGCGCGAGTATGTTCTGAGTGACTTTCTGCTGCTCTATGCGCAATATGGGCAGACGGTCTACCTGCTATCGATCAAACACCATCGGCAGCTTTCGTTTGATTTTGAGAATTTGTGGGTGGCGGGGCAGGCGCATTTGGATAATGAGTTTGAGGATAAGTGAGGATGTAAATCACTGAGCCTATGATCACCTTCCCAGATTGCAGATGGGAGTCGAGGTGACTGAATTGCTGGTTGCACGCTGTTCGAACAGGAGTTGAAATAGTGGCCAAGAAAAGCGAAGTAACGATTGCGGGAAAATCGTTTGAAGATCTGATGCAGGTCAACGAACATGGTGCCGAATACTGGAGCGCTCGTGCGCTGCAACCCATGCTGGGTTATAGCCAATGGCGACGTTTTGAGCAGGCCATTGAGCGCGCCATAACCGCTTGTAAAGAATCGGGAAATCCTCCTGAGCATCATTTTGCCGGTGCCGGCAAAATGATCGAACTCGGCAAGGGCGGCCAGCGCGATGTCGCCGACTACCAGTTGTCCCGCTTTGCTTGCTACCTCATCGCTCAGAACGGCGATCCACGCAAGCCGGAAATCGCCCGCGCGCAGCAATACTTTGCCATCCAGACGCGCCGCCAGGAGCTTTCTGATCAGTTGACCGCAGATAAGGAGAGGCTGGAAATGCGCAAGCAAACCTCTGAAGAATTCAAGGCATTATCCGGTGCCGCGCAAGATGCGGGCGTGCAAAGCAAAATGTTCGGGGTCTTCCACGACGCGGGCTACAAGGGCCTCTACGGCGGCATGGGACGGGAGTCTATCAAGCGACGCAAATCCATTCCCGAAAAAGATAACCTGCTCGACCGGATGAACGCGACCGAACTCGCGGCCAACCAATTTCGCTTGACGCAAACGCGCGACAAGCTGGCGCAAGATGGCGTGCGCAACCAGTCCCATGCCATCCAGACCCACGAAAACGTTGGAAAGGAAGTTCGAGATGCCATCAAGCGCATTGGCGGCACCTTGCCAGAGAATATTCCACCTGCCGAACACATCAAAGAAGTGGAAAAGCGGGTTAAGACTGCGACGCCGAAAGTGACATTGGATGAGCGTGAAGCGGGTGGGTTGCTGGGTGATGGTGTTGATACGCGTAAGGGAAAATGAGGCTATTTATGACCGAACCCACGACTACCTGCCCGCATTGCAAAACGGAAATCAAGCTCTCTGATAAATGTTCAACATTATGAAAATAGAACCCATCGCCATAGACTCACTGTTCATCGCCAAGCTCAAAACTGGAACTGAGTTTCGGCGCAAGCTTGTAGACGACGGGCATCGTAAACGAAACGCCGCAGATGAACTTTGCGACCGCACAGACCTTTTGTGCCGCCTCGTAAACCATTGTTTTTGGGCAAGCATTCGTGTTGAAGAGGGCCGAGCCGTTCGGGGAGCACTTTGTATTTGCTCACCCGATGAGGCACCTCGATCGCGTGCATTCCACGTGCCCATCGCCGTTTCCGAGAAAAGTCTCATTGCGTTGCTAACCGCGTCGCCTGAAACGTCGCTGGCGGTGCAGGCGAGCGGAAGCGGCACTGAGATATGGGGTGTACTCGATGCAATGCCAATGTTTACGTTGACGCTGCGAGTGGCTGGAACTGGGACAATCATTGCGTCATCTGGACGCACCAACGTCCTTGCTGTGCTTGAGCGCGGTGAAGTTTTCGTACCAAAGAGCGCGGGCGAGGTTGATTGGCTATTGATTGTCGCAAATGCACTTGACAAGGCGAAGCAGTTTCCAGACCGTCTGAAGCTTGCAGCGCGGTTTCAGCGAGTAGCAACCGCGATGCATCGGCAAGGTCATGGAGGTGCCTTAGTGG
Source organism: Nitrosospira sp. (assembly GCA_043752345.1). Classification (GTDB taxonomy): domain Bacteria; phylum Pseudomonadota; class Gammaproteobacteria; order Burkholderiales; family Nitrosomonadaceae; genus VFJL01. Next base: position 712 of record JAYUYT010000024.1, on the reverse strand, counting down.
TCGTGCCAAGTTCGGAGGATCGTTGGCTGAAGCAGCTGACTTTCGCTTTTCGCTTCGATGAGTTGGGTTCCACCGCTATCCGGCAGAATATTGCAGATTTGGAGGAGGCAGAGAAGCGATACGACGATCTCGAAAAGAGCAGCAGCAGCGAAACACCCCAGCCATTGCTTCCGCTGTTTGCAGAGTCTGTCACTGCCCATCGAAACCTACTCGATACACTTCTTCGCTCGATTGGCGATCTTAGTGCAATTGATGGAGCGGTGGTCATGGACGAAGATCTGAAGGTGCACGGATTCGGCGCGAAACTTCATGTCAACGCTGACCCCTTTCAAATCAAGATTCTCGACGCACTCACTGGTGAAATACGTAGCGTTCCTTGCGAAGAGATTGGTGGAACCAGACATCAATCGGCCGCGCATTTCGTCTTTCAGAACCATGAGGCTATGGTATTTGTGGCCTCACAAGACGGTCGGTTGACATTATTTGCCTGGGTAATAGACAGCGCCGAGGTCGCTGCTGTCCGACGGCTGGAGCATTTTGTCTGGGAATGTCGCCCATGATTGACTGTCACGTGGTTGTGCCGCGTTGTTTCATTTCTCGCAACCCCATCACCGAATCTTCACGCCGTTGAACGGATTCACTACCCGCAACTGCTTATCCACCTTCAGCCCATCCTGAATATCCTCGCGATATAAAACCGTACATCCCGCCA
>JAYUYT010000023.1:0-16809 GCA_043752345.1 Nitrosospira sp. | reverse complement strand
AGAAATGGCCGAGCTATTCGCCGACATTCCGGCGGCACTCGCCAACAGCGTGGAGATCGCCAAGCGCTGCAATCTCATACTGGAACTGGGCGTCAACCGCCTGCCACTGTTCCCTACTCCGCATAACGAAAGCCTGGAACAATATCTGCACGATCAAGCTCTGGCTGGCCTGGAAGAGCGCATGCAGGTGCTCTTTCCTGACGCTGCCAGGCGCACTGCGCAAATCCCGAAATATCGTGCACGACTGGATTTCGAAGTGTCCACCATCATCCAGATGGGATTTGCCGGATATTTTCTGATCGTCGCCGATTTCATCAACTGGGCCAAGCACAACGGTGTACCAGTGGGCCCAGGGCGAGGTTCCGGTGCGGGCTCTCTGGTTGCATATTCTCTCGGCATTACTGACCTGGATCCCCTGCGTTACGATTTGCTGTTTGAGCGCTTTCTCAACCCGGAACGAGTGTCCATGCCTGACTTTGATATCGATTTTTGCCAGGAGGGGCGCGAGCATGTAATCGAATACGTGAAACAGAAATATGGCACCGAAAGCGTTTCGCAAATCGTTACTTTCGGTACCATGGCGGCAAAAGCAGTGGTGCGTGATGTCGGACGAGTACTGGATCTGCCTTACAACTTTGTCGATCAGCTGGCGAAGTTGGTGCCATTTGAACTCGGCATGACCCTGAAAAAGGCGCGGGAAATCGAACCACAATTGAACCAGCGCGTGCAACAGGAGGAGGGGGTGCGTGACCTGCTGGAACTGGCTGAACGCTTGGAGGGGATTGCCCGCAATGTCGGGACGCACGCTGGCGGAGTACTGATTGCGTCGGGGAAAATTACTGATTTTTGCCCGATCTACTGCGCGGAGTCAGGCAATTCGGCAGTAAGCCAGTTGGACAAGGATGATGTGGAGAAAATCGGCTTGGTGAAGTTCGATTTCCTGGGGTTGCGCACTCTGACCATACTTGACTGGACCGTCAGATATATCAGGCAACGGAATGCGGTGATAGGGGAGCAGAAGATTGACTCTAGCAAAACCGTTGCTGGCCAGGATATCGCTCAGCCCGAAATTGCAGATTCCGCACTCTTCCGCTTGGAAAATCTTCCTCTGGACGATCCCGCCACTTATGCGCTGTTGCGACAGGGCAACGCCGTGGGAGTGTTCCAGTTTGAATCGCGTGGCATGAAAGATCTGCTGCAGAAAGCCAAACCCGATTGTTTCGAAGACATCATCGCGTTGGTCGCGCTGTATCGCCCAGGACCGATGGATTTGATCCCTGAATTCACGGAACGCAAGCATGGCAAGCGGGTGGACTATCTTGATCCGCGCTTGCAACCCATACTCGGCCCCACTTACGGCGTGATGATTTACCAGGAACAGGTGATGCAAATCGCCCAGGTGATAGGCGGTTATAGCCTGGGCAGCGCCGACCTGCTGCGACGGGCAATGGGCAAGAAAAAGGTCGAGGAAATGGCACAGCAACGGGATATCTTTGTCGCCGGCGCAATCAAGAACGATTTGTCTGAACGTAAAGCGGCGGAGCTCTTTGGTTTGATGGAAAAGTTCGCGGGCTACGGTTTCAATAAATCACACGCGGCGGCTTATGCCTTGATTGCATTTCAGACTGCCTACCTCAAGACACATTACCCGGCGGAATTTACGGCCGCCACTCTGTCAGCCGATATGGATGACACCGACAAAGTACACTCATTCTTTGAAGACGGCGTTGCCAATGGCCTCACCATTCTGCCGCCCGACGTTAACCTGTCTGGTTATCGCTTCGTGCCTATGGACGAAAAAACCATACGCTATGGTTTGGGAGCGGTGAAGGGGACTGGCGAATCGGCAATACTTTCTATCATCAAGGCGCGTGATCGGGATGGGCCCTACACGGATTTATTTGATTTCTGCCGCCGGGTAGACAAACGCATCGTTAACCGCCGCGTAGTGGAATCACTTATCCGTGCCGGCGCGTTTGATTCCGTCAACACTCACCGCGCAAGCCTGCTAGCGTCAGTTGGCATCGCACTGGAGTCTGCCGAACAGATCAGCCGTACTGCCAACCAGGTGAGTTTATTCGGTGAAGGCGATGGAGCAACAGAACAACCGCACTTGGTTGAGGTGCCACAGTGGCTGGAGAAGGAGATACTGCAGAACGAGAAATTGGCGCTGGGATTTTATTTAAGTGGCCATCCGTTTAATGCTTATGCTGACGAATTGAAGCATTTCGTACGCACCCGACTAGACCGGTTATATCCCCAGAAGGAACCGCAACTTCTGGCAGGTGTCATTTACGCCATCCGCACACAGATGACCCGACGGGGAAAGATGGGGATAATCGTGCTGGATGATGGTCATGCACGGGTGGAGATGGTGGTGTACAGCGAACTGTTTGAGTCCCTCCGCAATTGGCTGAAGGAAGATCAATTGCTGCTGGCAGAGGTCAAGGTAAACAGCAGAGGGGGCGACGAGGAAAGTGGCGGTGGGCTGCGCATTATCGCTGACAAACTGTATGATCTCGCTGACGCCCGCTCACGCCATGCCAAGAGTGTGAAACTTCACTGCAATGGGCTGGCAAACGCCGGCAAGCTTAAAGAATTGCTCGCGCCCTATCGTAGCACTGGCAATCCGGGAAATCCTGATAAAAGCGGTAGCGACAACCGTTGCTATTGTCCGGTAGCGGTGGTTTACCGCAACCAGGATGCAGTGTGTGAACTTGAGTTGGGTGATGCCTGGCGTGTGAGTCTGCACGATAACCTGCTGCAATCATTGTCAACACATTTCCAGACGGAAAATGTCAGGGTGATTTACTGACGGAATCAACATTGACCATGAGCGCAGCACTGAGCATCCGGGCCAAAAAGCAGGGTAGTGTTTGACATTCACCCCGGTCTGGCATAGAATTTGCGGCTTTCTTTGAACATGCAGGCAGGCTTTGTGAAAACCTTTTCAGCTAAACCACATGAAGTAACACACGACTGGTTCGTGATCGACGCAACCGACAAGGTGCTGGGGCGCCTCGCTGCCGAGATCGCACACCGTCTGCGTGGAAAACATAAACCTATATTTACTCCCCATGTGGATACTGGCGATTTTATCGTCGTAGTCAATGTTGACAAGCTGCGGGTAACCGGCAATAAGGCGGAAGATAAAATATACTACCGGCACAGCGGCTACCCTGGTGGCATTTACCAGACTAATTTCACTAAAATGCATGCGCGCTTTCCGGGGCGACCATTAGAGAAAGCAGTCAAGGGCATGCTGCCTAAGGGTCCGCTAGGCTACGCCATGCTGAAGAAGCTGAAGGTTTATGTCGGCGCTACCCACCCCCACGCGGCACAACAGCCACGACAACTCGAGGTCAGAACTTAATGAGCGAAAATTACAATTATGGCACCGGCCGGCGCAAAAGTGCCGTGGCACGCGTGTTCCTTAAACCCGGCAGAGGTGCGATCACGGTCAATAACAAGCCAGTGGACGAATATTTTTCCCGCGAAACTGGTCGCATGGTAGTTCGTCAGCCCCTGGAACTAACTGGAAACCTTACCAGTTTCGATATCATGATTAATATCCATGGGGGCGGTGAATCAGGCCAAGCTGGAGCGGTACGCCACGGCATTACCCGGGCGCTGATTGATTTCGACGCTACGCTCAAACCTGTATTAAGCAAGGCTGGACTGGTCACACGCGATGCACGTGAGGTGGAGCGGAAAAAAGTCGGTTTGCGCAAGGCACGTCGGCGCAAGCAGTTCTCCAAGCGATAACTCTCTCGCATATATCGGAAAAGCCGCCCACTTCTGGCGGCTTTTTTATTTGTTGCTTATAATCGACAGGCTGATTTGCTTTTTCTCGCAAAGTGGGCAAGACGGGCAGAATACAGAATAAATGCCGTTCACCCCGCAAAACCATGGGGATTCTATGATTAAAGTTGGCATCGTTGGCGGAACCGGATACACCGGCGTCGAATTGTTACGCATCCTGTCGCAACACCCTGAGGTACAGATACAGGCGATCACCTCGCGCCAAGAAACTGGAATGCTTGTGGCAGATCTGTTTCCCAGTTTGCGTGGACGAGTGGCGCTCAAATTTTGTGACCCAAGCGAAGCCGCGCTGGAGGAATGCACCGTGGTGTTCTTCGCTACACCCAACGGCATTGCCATGCAACAAGCCAGATCGCTGCTCGATGCAGGAGTGCGGGTGATAGATCTGGCTGCCGATTTCCGCATCAAGGATGTGGCAGTATGGGAGAAATGGTATGGCATGACCCATGCCTGTCCGGAACTGGTAACAGAGGCCGTCTACGGTCTGCCTGAAATCAACCGCGACAAGATCAAGGAAGCACGACTGGTGGCGAATCCAGGTTGTTTCCCCACTGCGGTGCAACTGGGTTTCCTTCCGTTGATCGAAGCTGGCCTGGTGGACACAGATTATCTTATTGCCGATGCAAAATCCGGTGTTTCCGGTGCGGGACGCAAAGCAGAGGTACACACGTTGTTTGCCGAAGCTTCTGACAACTTCAAGGCCTATGGTGTACCGGGTCATCGCCACCTGCCAGAAATCAGGCAAGGTTTGTCCGACGTTGCCACAAAACCAGTCGGACTTACGTTCGTACCGCATCTCACACCAATGATCCGGGGTATACACGCTACGCTCTATGCTAGACTTACCACAGATACTGATTTACAGGTCTTATTTGAACAACGGTATGCCAGCGAACCGTTTGTTGACGTGCTTCCCGCAGGTAGTCATCCCGAAACTCGCTCAGTACGGGGATCCAACCTCTGCCGCATTGCAGTGCATCGCCCCCAGGGCGGTAACACGGTAGTGGTACTATCGGTAACAGATAATCTGGTTAAGGGTGCAGCAGGGCAGGCGGTGCAGAACATGAATCTCATGTTTGGCCTGCCGGAAACTCTTGGCATCGATCATGTTGCATTGCTGCCTTAAATGCGCTGCCACCACCTCAATATAGCCTGATGGTAATAATCAAATCGCTCAAGAGGAAATTTGGCATATCCGCGCCACGAGTGGCGATACGTCCACATTTTCCATGGTATCAGCGCTGGCTGGCAATTGCCGTTGTGACCGCACTGGCGCTGGGACTGGGGCTGTTTTGGGGCATGTACGACGCCGGGCGCAAGTTTGCAAATTTTGACGTGAATGAAGTAAGTCAGGAGTTGGATCGATTATCCAATTTGAATGCGCGCTTGCAACAGGATAATGAAACGCTACGCGTTGACGCAACTGGCCTCGAACGCCGCGCACAGATGGAACTTGCTGTCCGCGATGATCTCGTCAGACAAGTCAAGACCTTGGGAGATGAGAATATCCGTCTGAAGGAAGACTTGGCATTCTTCCAGAACTTCATGTCAGGTAGCGGGGTGGCAGGCGATGGGATTTCTGTATATCGTTTCAAGCTGGAACGGGGACAATCCCCTGGAGAATATCGCTACAGTTTATTGCTGGTGCAGAGTGGACAGCGTACCAAGGATTTTCAGGGTAGTCTGGAATTCACAGTCAATTTGCGGCAGAATGGGGGGAAGGTGAGCATGCCCCTTCTTGGTGAAGACTCCTCAAAGACGCTTAATGTCAATTTCAAGTTTTACCAGCGTGTGGAGAAAAGTTTCCGGTTGCAGCCAGATGCTGTAGTGGAAAGTCTGCAAATAAGGGTATTTGAAAACGGGGTAGCGCAGGCGAAATTAACGCAAGTCGTGAATCTGCCCTCGTAAAAGAAGGAGGAAAAAATGTTTGGAAAAAAAACCAACAAACCCCAAAACCAGATTGATTCGCTTATCGGCATGGGCACTCATGTTGATGGCAATATCAGCTTCAGTGGGGGCTTGCGCATAGATGGACACGTTCGTGGGAATATTACCGCATCGGGAGACAAACCCAGTACCCTGATGCTGAGTGAGCAAGCGAGTATCGCGGGGAAAATCAAGGTTTCCCATGCAGTCATTAATGGCACCGTAGTTGGCCCAATACACGCAGATGAATATCTTGAACTCCAAGCTAAAGCCAAGGTGTCGGGGGATGTATATTACCGTGCGCTGGAAATCCAGCTTGGGGCGACAATCGAAGGTATGCTGCTGCACCAGGATCATGTACAGCAAGACAACAAAGTAATGACATTGGTACCCGCCACTGGTGATTAATCTCTGTGCGGCAGCAGGGAATGATTCTTGGTCAATTTAATAAAGAGCCCGATATGAACACAGTCACCGAAACAGATTCAATTACTGAAATGCAAGTCCCGCTGATCTTCACTGATAGTGCGGCAGGTAAAGTCAAACAATTGATCGAAGAAGAAGGCAACAACGATCTTAAACTGAGGGTTTTCGTAAGCGGAGGCGGGTGTTCTGGCTTCAAATACGGCTTCACCTTTGACGAACTGGTCAACGAAGACGATACCGTAATGGAAAAGAATGGGGTGAAGCTGCTGATCGACCCGATGAGTTTCCAATACTTGGCGGGTGCAGAAATCGACTATCAGGAAAGTCCTGAGGGCGCCCAATTCGTGATTAAGAATCCCGGCGCTGCCAGTACCTGCGGTTGCGGGTCTTCATTCTCAGCATAAGCAAGTTCGTATTAGAAAAAATGGGAGCCTTGGCTCCCATTTTTATTTGGATGGTGAAATTATTGAATGATGTTGCAAAGACTCAAGCCCGGTAAATTGCACCGAGGACCCGAACACCCTTCGCGCCAGTAACATCGGGAAGATTGGCGGGAGCTCCCACAATAGCCTGCTGCGCCAGCCAAGCAAAAGCAAATGCCTCCAGCCAGTCGGCATCCACACCCAGCGCATCGGTCAGTTCCACCTTTTTCCCCGGCAATGCGGCCCGTAATCTGGCGACCAGTTCTGCATTGCGTGCTCCACCGCCACACAAATAGATTTCCACCGCACTCGGGAAGTAAGCAAGCACCGACCTGGAAATCCCCGTAACAGTGAGCTGTAACAAAGTAGCCTGTACATCCTCCGGTTTCTCCTCACCGCACAGAAAACTCTCCAGCCAAGGCAGGTTGAACATTTCCCTGCCGGTACTCTTCGGTGGCGGCAGCGAGAAAAACGGCAGCGTCAGAAGTTTTTCAAACAGCGCCGGAATTACTTTACCTGATCCCGCCCATGCTCCGTTCTCATCATATGCCTTGCCTAAGTGACGCAAACACCACGCATCCATCAGCAGATTACCGGGGCCACAGTCGAATCCGGTGATTTCTCCAGTGGGCATGAGACTGGTAAGGTTGGAGATCCCGCCAATATTGACAACGATGCGGTGATTTTTCGGATCTGCGAACAAGGCTTGATGGAATTTGGGTACAAGCGGAGCACCCTGGCCACCTGCCGCGATGTCACGGCTTCTGAAATCCGCCACTACGGTGATGCCGGTGAGTTCGGCCAGCAATGCGGCGTTACCCAGTTGAATGGTATAGCGTCTTCCCGGTTGCGGGCAATGGCGCACAGTCTGACCATGGCAACCGATGGCAGTAACATCCTGCGGCTTTATCCCGTTTTTGTTAAGTAGACCGACCACAGCCTCGGCATACCGCTGGGCCAGTTCATTGCTGAGCATGGCCGCGCGATGCAGTTCATCATTGCCTGGATGATGTAAATCCAGTAACTGCTGACGCAGATCCTTATCGTAGGGCGAGTAAAAGGTGCAGGACAGAGAGGGAGATGACAAACTGAAGTCCGCCAGCACCACATCTATGCCATCCAGGCTGGTGCCCGACATGATGCCGATATAGTAAGCGGATTTCAAATGGCGTTCAGCTATGTAGCCGTATTACTTTCCAGTTTTGATACTAGTCCAGGAACGCAAGATTGGTATCGCGCAGCATGTCCAGCCGAACTATCAATGGTCTGGTATTTTCGTGGAATGCAGCCATGTTTCTGGCTGCGATAGGTATTGCAGCAGGCATTGCCACACGTAACGGGTCACGTTGGACGCCACTGACGCGGAATTCGTAATGCAGATGTGGGCCAGTAGCCATTCCGGTGGCACCAACGTAACCGATTACATCATTCTGGCTAACATGCTGCCCCTTGCGTAAACCTTTGGCAAAAGCCGACAAATGCCCGTAAACAGTGGAATATTGGCCTTGATGCTGCAGAATGACCACGTTGCCATAACCGTTCTGCCAGCCGGAGAATGCCACAGTACCATTGGCGGTGGCCTTTACCCGCGTGCCTGTTGGTGCGGCATAATCAACGCCTTTGTGGGCGCGCCAGGTTTGCAGTACCGGATGAAAACGCGCGCTAGAGAAACCGGAGCTGATACGGGAAAACTCCAAGGGTGACCGCAAGAATGCCTTGCGCAGATTTTTGCCATCGGGTGCGTAATAGTCATTATTCCCATCATCCGCCTGGAAATACACTGCCTGGTAGGGCGTCCCCTGATTGATAAATTCCACCGCCAGTACTCGCCCGGCTCTAGCAAGTTCGCCATCACTATGCAGCGACTCATACACCACGGTAAAGCGATCGCCCTTGCGCAAATCTCGATGAAAGTCAATGTCGGAAGAAAAGATATCGACAATCTGGGTGGTGATATTATCGGGCACACCCGCACTGTCGGTAGCAGCAAACAACGAACTATTTATCACACCCGATTTCATCTGGATATGTGCCTCCAGTTTGATCGGTTGTTCGCTTAATTTGAAAGCACCATCTGTTTTTTCCATCAGAAACTGCTCATTACCACCGGGAAAATATCGCAGCATCAACAATTCCCCATCCGCCGTGGTCTGCGCGTGAACAACCTTACCGGGTACCAGCTGATGCATCGCCTTGGCGTTTCTGGCATCGTGCAGGAAATTGGCCGTATCCCGACTGTTCACTTTAAACCGGGAAAGCAGAGCCGCAACAGTATCCCCGCGCTGGACATGCTCCTGCCACCAGAAAGTGGCATCGGTGACAGCAGGAGGGGAAATCTCCGGAAGATCAAGATTGAGAACAACCTGCTGCACAGGCACGCCTTTCAGGGAAGTGTCCGGTGCAATGCCAAAAGCTGCGACCATGCCGAATAGCGGGAGACTGGCCAGCACAACTGGCCAGCGCAAGCTTTTTTGTGTCGGTGCCAGCAGCTTTCGCTTCATGATCTGATCGTCGTCGTGCAACATGTTCTTCTGATTATTTTGGAAGGCAGAAAGTCTAACACAAAATCTGCAAGCCGGGGATGACGGCGAGTCAACGGCCAGCGAATCAACAACCAGGTCTGGAAAACGAAATCAGCCCGAAACATTCGGATAAGGGATCTGATTAATGTATCTGATTCGGAAACAGATCATAGCGACGCGGTTTGATGAAAACCTGATCACCTCGCACCAACTGCAATTCGCGAAAACGCTCTTTACTTATCTCGACCTGGATCGGGTTCTTGTCTTCACTGTCTTCACGGATCAACTCCAGCCGCACGATGGGGCCGACCGAGAGAACATGAGTCACGCGCGCCGCCAGCGCTGCCTCACCCTGGGCGACACGGTCGACTTCGATATCGTGGGGTCGCACGTAAGCGACGGCTGCAAGTTCTTCTGCTTCAGCATGCTCGGGTGCGTCGACTTCGATGCCGTCAATCCAGGCACGCCCGCGGTGTAGCCGGCTATGAAACAGGTTTACATTGCCGAGAAACTCATAGACGAACGGGCTGGCCGGATTCTCATAGACCTCGTCCGGCGTGCCGATCTGTTCGATGCGGCCTTCATTCATGACGACCACCCGGTCCGCCACCTCCAGCGCTTCTTCCTGGTCATGGGTGACGAACACGCTGGTGATGTGCATGTCGTCATGCAGTCGCCGCAGCCAGGAACGCAGCTCCTTGCGCACCTTGGCGTCAAGCGCACCAAAAGGCTCGTCCAGCAACAATACCTTCGGCTCCACCGCCAACGCCCGCGCCAGTGCGATGCGCTGACGCTGTCCACCGGAAAGTTGATGTGGATAGCGTTCTGCCAGCCAGTCAAGCTGCACCAGTTTCAGCAGTTCATGAACGCGCTCACGTATTTCTGCATCAGGCGGACGTACATCCTTCGGGCGCACGCGCAAACCAAAAGCGACGTTCTCGAAAATTGTCATGTTACGGAACAGCGCGTAATGCTGGAATACGAAACCCACTTGCCGCTCGCGTACATGCTGGTCGGTGGCATCTTCGCCTTGAAACAGAACCTGGCCGGCATCCGCCACATCAAGTCCCGCGATCACGCGCAGCAGAGTGGTTTTGCCGGAGCCCGAAGGGCCCAGCAGCGCGAGCAGTTCACCCGAGCGCACTTCCAGGCTGACGTCACGCAGCGCAGCGAAAGTCCCGAACTGCTTGGACAGATTACGCACTTCGATGCTCATTGGCATTCTCCTTGGGTTGCGTGATTCTGGACTCGACCATGGTCTTCAGTGCCAGCGTCACGAGGGCAAGCAACGCCAGCAAAGACGCTACTGCGAATGCGGCCGCGAAATTATACTCGTTGTAGAGGATCTCGACGTGCAGCGGCAAAGTGTTGGTACTGCCGCGGATATGGCCGGATACCACCGATACCGCGCCGAACTCGCCCATCGCGCGTGCGTTGCACAAAATGGTGCCATACAGCAGACCCCATTTGATGTTCGGCAGCGTCACCCGGGAGAAAGTCTGCCAGCCGTTCGCACCCAGCGCCACGGCTGCCTCCTCCTCCTCGGTACCCTGTGCCTGCATCAGCGGAATCAACTCGCGCGCGATAAACGGAACGGTCACGAAAACAGTGGCCAGCACAATACCGGTTACCGCGAATATGACCTTGATGTCGTGCTCCGCCAGCCATGGCCCCAGCCAGCCCTGCAAACCGAAGATGAGCACGTAGATCAAGCCCGAGACCACCGGCGATACCGAGAACGGCAGATCAATCAGCGTGATCAACAGATTCTTGCCGCGGAATTCGAATTTGGCGATAGCCCAGGCAGCCGCTACGCCGAATACCAGATTGAGCGGCACCGCAATTGCTGCAACAGTCAGGGTAAGCCGAATTGCCGATAGTGCATCCGGCTCGATAATGGCCGCGAAGTAAACATCAGTCCCTTTCTTCAATGCCTCATAGAACACCAGGATCAGCGGCACGAAAAGAAACAGTGTCAGAAACGCGAGCGCCAGCCCGATCAAGGCCCAGCGTACCCAGGCCGGCTCTTGAGTGGCCCGTGTACGCCGCACGCGCGCAGCTGTGGGAAGGGTGGTAGCGTTCATTTGAATTTCCTCATGCCAAAGCACTGCGGCGGCGGCCCCACCATTGCAACAGATTGATGACCAGCAGCAAGATGAAGGAAATGACCAGCATCACGACTGCCAGTGCTGTGGCGCCTGCGTAGTCGTACTGCTCAAGCTTGGTGATGATCAACAGCGGGGTAATCTCGGAAACCATCGGCATGTTGCCGGCGATGAAAATGACCGAACCGTACTCGCCAATCGCGCGTGCAAAGGCAAGCGCAAAACCGGTCATCAATGCCGGGAAGATCGTCGGAAAAATTATGCGCGTGAAAGTCTGCAAGCGGTTCGCGCCCAGCATGGCGGCCGCTTCCTCCAACTCCGACTCGATGTCTTCGAGTACCGGCTGCACTGTGCGCACCACGAACGGCAAACCGATAAAAGTCAGCGCCACAAAAACCCCGATCGGCGTGAAAGCCACCTTGATGCCCAGCGGCTCGAGATACTGGCCGATCCAGCCGTTGCCAGCATAGAGCGCCGTCAAGGCAATGCCCGCCACTGCAGTTGGCAGCGCAAACGGCAGGTCTACCAGCGCATCTATCAGCTTCTTGCCGGGGAAGCGATACCGTACCAGCACCCACGCCACCAGCAGCCCGAATACCGCATTGACCAGTGCAGCCGCAAACGCAGCGCCGAACGTCAGCCGGTACGAGGCCAGCACGCGCGGCGTCGTCACCGCAAACCAGAATTCTTGCCAGGTAAGCTCGGTAGTGCGAATAAACGCAGCCGACAACGGAATCAACACGATCAGGCTCAGATAAAGCAGCGTGAATCCGAGCGCCAGATTGAACCCCGGCAGGATGCTGTGTTGCTTAAATGTACTCAATTATGCACTCCTGTTAAATCCGGTTATGGTTTGTCGCTGGCAGGTCAGCGTGATCACTTCTGATAGATCTGATCGAACGTGCCGCCATCGGCAAAATGGGACTTGTGCGCGCTCTTCCAGCCGCCGAACGCCTCATCAATCCTAAACAGTGTGATTGCCGGAAACTGCTTGGCATATTTTGCCGCGACTTTCTGATTGGTCGGTCGGTAGAAATTCTTCGCGGCGATCTCCTGGCCCTCCTCCGAATAGAGATACTGCAGATAGGCTTCGGCAAGATCGCGCGTACCTTTCTTGTCCACTACCTTGTCCACTATCGCAACCGGTGGTTCCGCAAGGATGCTGAGTGAGGGTATTACGATCTCAAACTTACTGGAACCGTACTCCTTGATCGCCAGAAACGCTTCATTCTCCCAGGAAATGAGGACGTCACCGACACCGCGCTCGACGAAAGTCGTGGTTGACCCGCGTGCGCCGGAATCGAGTACCGGCACATTCTTGTAGATATCGGCGACAAATTCTTTTGCTCTGGCCTCACCAAAGTTACGCTTGCCGAATTCCCATGCCGCTAGATAATTCCACTGCGCGCCGCCGGAGGTTTTCGGGTTGGGCGTGATCACCGCTATACCGGGGCGGGCCAGATCATTCCAGTCCTTGATGCCTTTGGGGTTGCCTTTACGCACCAGGAAAATGATGGTCGAGGTGTAGGGCGTGCTGTTGCGTGCAAATTTCTTCTGCCAGTCTTCCGGCAGCAGTTTGGCCTTTTCCGCGATGGCGTGGATGTCGTTGGCCAGCGCCAGGGTCACCACATCCGCTTCAAGACCGTCGATCACGGAGCGCGCCTGCTTGCCGGAACCACCGTGGGATTGCCTAACGGCAACCTTCTCTCCGGTCTTCGCCTGCCACTGCTTTATGAATGAAGCATTAAATTCCTGATACAGCTCGCGTGTCGGATCATAGGAAACATTGAGTAACGCCCTGTCCGCAACCGCGTTGCCGCTAATTAACAAACTCGCCAGCAGAACTGTTGGCAGCCATGTTTTGATGTTCATGATTTTTTTCCTCTGACAAAGATGATTAAGTGAAGATATGCGAGATCGTTTAAAAGGCACTGATTAATACTTCAACATAGAGAAAATCGGTATTGCCTGAGCGCTGTGCAATATGATCCGGCTGTGCCGCTATTCGGTTTTTTACAAAATCGCCAGCGGTGAAATGGGTATAACCCACCACGGTGTTAACTCGTGGCGTGAGTTGATAGCGTAAGCGCCCTTCAAACGCCCCCCCGACCCAGTCGCCGCTCCTCCCGGTACTGTCCCGATTGAATCCGGGATCCCTGACGACACTGATGTTGCCGTCAAAAGTGTCGAAAAGACGGTCTGTACTACTGGCCAGCCAGAACCAGCTGTAGCCGGCTTCTATCCCGAATTTCTGGGTCGGCTGAAGGTCAAATTTGATTTTGGGAGCCTTGATGTTCTCATAAATAACATAATGATCCGCTGACCAAGGCCGCGCAAAACCAAAAAAACGGTCAAAACGGTTATTCACGTTGTCATTGGGATCACGGTCGCCGCTGGCGTAACCATAAAAAGCACTCAGCCGCGGTTTCCAGGCGTAATTAAAGTTCCGCCCTACTTCGGTGGTATAACCATAAGCGTCATGCCGCTGGGTGCCATGAGTACCGAACTGATAACTAAAATTGAGATCGTAGTCCAAGCCGGTATTCGCTATCCTGCCGTAGCCACGCACCCCTGACATGTGGATTTCCCGGTCGAGCCGGTTTGTTGCCGTATGGCCATTAGGGTCAGCCGTTTGCTTCTGCCCCATGTAATACGGTTGCAGCGTGACGATGTCGGACCACTTGCGCCAATGGCCGATCGCACCAAAAAACCACAGATGATCGTTGCGCCTATCAAATTCAGTTTGCAGACGTTTGACCGGCTGCATACCAAACAGATCGATTTCCCAAGGGTTGTTTTGCTGGCCCAGATTCAGGCGAAAGCCTTCAAAGGAATTGGTAGTATTACGCCATTCGTTGCGCGCAATAAAACGTCGATCCAGCGTTTCGTAGGCCATACGGCCCACGCGCAGTCTGAGCGGCCGGTTTTGTCCGCGGTCATCTGCACCCAGTGCGCGCTTGAAATATAATTCGCCGTATCCCTGAATCAGGTCGTAGGGATTATTTTCCTGATCGGTAGTCGCAAATCTATTGTTGTACACCCGTGAATCTTGAAACTCGACCGCGAAACGGAACGGATCGAGAATTTCTTTTATCCCCAAATATGCACGGTTACGCAGAAAGAAGGGGTTATCGAATCCACCTTCAACACGCCGTATGTCATCGTGACGCATTTCGTAACGGGTGCGATGCTCCAAACCAATTTCCAGCCAGGTGACATCCTTGAATGCCTCGCCACCGATTTCGCTCAACTTGCGCACATATCTGGGCGGATCGGTATCGGGATTGGTAGCATAGCTGTCGGCACGCCGGTGGTAGCTCGCGGGTTTCTGGGCTACCGCCGCCTTGGTAGCAGACTGCTCCCACCAGTCGTACTCGCGATCCGCATACGGATGCGGGCTGGGAGCAGGTGGGACAACAGGTTGATCCCCTGGCTTGATCGCCCATTTGAAATTGTCATTCACTGGCTTGACCAACCCTTTATTCACACCCGCTACTCCAGCCTGGGCCAGCTGCTGTACCCCTTGTCGGACAGTCTGAGCTTTTCCGGATTGTCCACTGTCCACATGTGCCTGGATCGAACCGATAGGCAGTATGCTTACCGCATATGTAAACACGATGTGCCAATAATATTTCACCGCTTTCTCCTGAATGGTTCCTCCGGCATTCCGGATTTGTAGTGGCAACCCTTTACTTCACCTGACAGCGTGATAAAAACCGATGGGCGCGAGATTACCAGACAGGTCATATAATTTTAAATACTATCATTTCATTTGATTATTCCTTTTATGTATATATGAATTGATTCCTGGATGTATTTACGCTCAATGCGTTCGACCAGTAAGCGGCTTGGTGGGAGTCCGTGCTGTGCAAGCCACTTGCAATCTGGGAAAATGCGCATAAATCTCAGTCAAGTATTGGCTGATTAGCGAAGATATTTCGGTTTCTCTGCAACTCGTCCGGCAGCCGGTATTTTTGGATTTAGATAACGAGGATCAAATGGAAGTCGTGTCCAGGAAGGAACAATACAACACCAACAAACTGCATAAGCGGTTGAGGCGTCTGGTCGGCTCGGCGATTGCCGATTTCAACATGATCGAGGCGGGTGACCGGGTAATGGTGTGCCTGTCCGGTGGCAAAGACAGCTATGCACTGCTCGATATCCTGCGCAATCTGCAGGCCCATGCGCCGCTGCAGTTCGAGTTGATCGCAGTGAATCTGGACCAGAAACAGCCCGGCTTCCCCGCGCATGTGCTACCGGAGTATCTCGCCGGCATCGGCATGCCGTTTCGCATCGTCGAGCAGGATACCTACAGCGTGGTGAAGCGCGTCATCGCAGAAGGCAAGACAACTTGCAGCCTCTGCTCCCGCCTGCGCCGGGGAGTGCTGTATCGCGTCGCCAGCGAACTGGGTGCAACCAAGATCGCGCTGGGGCACCACCGCGATGACATACTCGAAACCCTGTTTCTCAACCTGTTCTACGGCGGCAAGCTTAAAACCATGCCACCTAAGCTGGTAAGTGACGATGGCCGGCATATCGTGATACGCCCGCTCGCCTACTGCAAGGAAAAAGATCTGGCCGCTTACGCCGAGGCGGAGGGCTTTCCTATCATCCCCTGCAACCTGTGCGGCGCACAGAAAAATCTGCAGCGCCAGGCAGTAAAGGAAATGCTGCAGCAATGGGAGCGGAAATTCCCCGGCAGACTGGAAACCATGTTTACCGCGCTGCAGAATGTGCAACCTTCGCACCTGGCCGATCCCGCACTGTACAATTTTCGCGGTCTTAAAGCAGGGGGTGAACCTATTGCCGACGGCGACACGGCGTTCGACCAGGAGACATTCGCGCCCGAGGCAGCGGAGATCGTGAACCTGCGCAACAGCCTGAACCTGTAACCGTCAAGTTCGCTCGCGATGAAATTTACCCAGACATTTCCATGACGAAGTCACTCAACCTCCTCGCCGCTCTTGTCGTCTGGCTGACACTGGCGCTGCCTGCCGACGCAGGAATTCTGCCGCTTAGCGATGGCAAGGGTGGCGTCCCTTCATTGGCCCCGCTGCTGCAAGATGTCACGCCGGCGGTGGTGAACATCTCGGTGCTGACGCGTTCTGCCATCGAAGACAATCCGCTGTTTCGCGACCCGTTCTTCCGCCGCTTTTTCAACATACCCGACCAAGCCGCGCGGCAGGAGCGTAGCGCCGGATCGGGTGTGATCGTGGATGCAGTCAGAGGCTATGTTCTCACCAACCATCATGTCATCAAGGATGCCCTGCAGGTTATCGTCACACTCAAGGACCGGCGTCAGTTTCAGGCAAAACTGGTGGGCATGGACCCCGGTACCGACATTGCGCTGCTGAAAATTGAAGCCAAGAATTTGCAGGCGCTGCGCCTCGGCGATTCAGACATGCTCAACGTCGGCGATTTTGTCGTCGCCATCGGCAACCCGTTCGGCCTGGGTCAGACTGTCACCTCCGGCATCGTCAGCGCGCTTGGCAGGAGCGGTCTGGATATCGAAGGTTACGAGGATTTCATCCAGACCGATGCATCCATCAATCCGGGCAATTCCGGCGGCGCGCTGGTCAATCTTAA
>JAYUYT010000022.1:0-2783 GCA_043752345.1 Nitrosospira sp. | reverse complement strand
CGGAAGTCATCCGCTGGCTGGACGAACAGGATGAAGCCAGCTTGTTTATCAGCGTCATCAGCCTGGGGGAAATCGAGAAAGGCATCCTCAAATTGCGCGCATCCGATCCGCGCCGCAGCCAGAAACTCACCGCCTGGTTGGGCAAGGTGGAACAGCGTTTCGCGGGGCACATTCTGCCGCTTGATACCGCCGCACTGCATGTCTGGGCGCAAATCGCCGCGACTGCCGAACTGGCTGGACAACCCCTGCCGGTGATGGATGGGTTGCTCATGGCCACCGCCCAATGCCACGGCCTCACCGTGGTCACCCGCAACGTGCAGGACTTCACGCTGTACCCGCAAGTATTCAACCCTTGGGCGCTGTAAATCAAACACCCTGATGGTTTCAAATGTCATGAACGGATTCCTCCATGCCAGGCGGGAATTGGATGTCGAGATGCTCGACGGAGAGTTTACCGGAAATGAGGCGGGGGAGAAGCAAGTCACGGCTTGATTTCAAACACTCAGTTGCCTGCATAATCATCATGATTTGCTCATCCATTCTGGCAATCATAGTATCGAATTTCTCAACAAGATTTGGTTCCGGTTCGAAAATGGGAAACTTGGCCAATTCATCCTTGCCAACCGAATTGAAGATTGAACCATTGCCAATAATATCTTCATCCTTAAAGGCCGCTTTGAGCAGATAGTACATGTAGGAGTTATGCTCTTTCTTGTGCCTGACGGCAGCAAGACCACGCCCGATAATCATCTCCCGATCTGCAATATTCAAACGCCCCACCGGAGCGCGCACACTAAAAAGAATATCGCCTTTGTGGGCACGGCGACCATCTTCACTACAATAAGCAACAGGACGAGGAAATCGCTCGCCATAAGTGCCGACACCCTGATGGAAAGGTAAGCCGTCGCGGACTTCATTGTAGAACTCTGAACTCGGACTTTGACCCATCGTGAATTTAGCAAAATTTCCTAAACACGATGACCGCCATCCTTCCGGTACACCTTTGACCTTCTTCACTTTCTCGTGACCGGGAAAGCGCATGCGCACAAACCATTCTCGGTAGATTTCCTCGGCCATCTTTTCCAGCAGTGCGATGCGCCGCTGGTTGTTATCAATCAGCTCGTCATATGCCGAAAGAATCGCCGAGATTTTTTTCTGACTCTCAACATCCGGTAGTGCGACCTGTATGTTGTTGAGAATTTTAAGTGTGAGAAATTTCGTTGTTGCCCCAATTGCTTGCTGTTCAAATGCTTTAAGTAGAGGCCTCAGAAAGAAATAGAAGTACTTGATGTTTAGGCACCGAGAATCACGAGATTCGATGATGTAAGTTCTTTGGTATGCATTGAATTTACCTCTATAAAACTTGAGTGGAAATATCCCTCCAGCATTGTTCCCAGCCAGCAAAACACATTCAGTATCAAACGCATATTTGTTTATCAGGTAGGTTTCTTGCGCGCAGGTAAAGAATGGATATCTGCCGCTCTCTTCTGCTGCGTTAGAATCTAGCTTTCCTGTTCTGAAGGTAACTAATTCTTTCGCTTTTCTGTAGCGTATTTCTGTCATGCTTCGCCTACGACTGCTTTGATATTTCTGGAGATTACTTCTTCCAGTCGCCTCGCTATCGCACTTAATCCTTCTAATTCATCATTCATCACCAGCAGTTCCGCAATAAACTCCTCCTCACTTTTCCCATCTTCCTCAATTACCACCCCCACATAGCGCCCCGGATTCAGCGAATAATCCTGTTCTTGCACTTCCTCGGGCGTGGCGAGTTTGCACAGGCCGGTAACGTCCTCGTATTGCGCGTTGGGAAAGCGTTCCTGCAACCAGTGAATATGCTGAAAGTAAATTTCCGCATTTTTCACATCCTGATGCAGTTCTTCCAGCGCGGACTTGAGTGCCTTGGTTTTACGATCGGGTGAGGTGCGCTTGCCTTCCTGTTGCGCCTGCTCGGTTTGCTGTTTTTCGTGCTGGCGCACGGTCTTGTCCAGACGCTTCAAACCTTCGTGCAGTGCGGTGAAAAAAGGATCGAATGCATTGCGCAACTGGTGTTGTGCCAGGTTTTTCTTGTCGATTTCTGCCGCCATTGCATGTTCTTCGCGGTATTGCGCGTAGTGGGTGTCTGTAGCTTTTCCAGTTCCCTCCAGTGCTGCAGCAGTTCATCCACGGCTTGTTTGCCGCCCGCATCGTCCAGCACATCAAGTAGTTGCGCGCAGACGGGTTCGATCTTTTCGTTGTTTTCGATCAGCCGCTCCATACCGGCAGCGAAATAGTGGTCGATGAGCCGGATGAATTTTTCGCGCTGGCCCTTGTGCAGGTGGCTGATGAGGGCGATGTTTTGGATGTGTTCTTCGCTGAATTCGCGGTGGGCGCGGTCGATCTGGGTGAAAATGTTGCGTGCGTCGATGAACAAAATTCTGTCGTCGTTCTTGGCTTTGTCGAAAAACCACAGTGTTGCGGGCAGCGTGACGGTGTAGAACATGTTCGACGGCAGCGTCAGCATGGCGTAGATCAGATTCTGTTCGATCAGCGTTTTGCGGATGTCGGCTTCGGAGTGGCGCGCATCGGAGGCAGAATTCGCCATGACCAATGCGGCGCGGCCTTGCGGTTTGAGCGAGGTGGCGAACAAACTGATCCACAGGTAGTTGCCGTTCGGCACGGTTTCCTTGCCTTCGTCGGCTTTTTTCACTTTCGATTTGTTGCGCGGGATGCCATAGGTGTTGAAGCGCCGGTCCTTTTCCACGCTGGAAAGGCTCACGTCGTCGACGTTGAACGGCGGATTG
>JAYUYT010000021.1:0-36117 GCA_043752345.1 Nitrosospira sp. | reverse complement strand
ACAAGCCCTTCGATAACACCCGCTTTTACGCTATCCCAGCATAAGGCGGAAAGTGAAAAATTACAGAAAAATGCTTGTCCTCGAACAGAGTATCTACGGTATTACATGACTGCAGGTTCTGGTAAACTGCTGCGACTGTTGTGCTTGTCTCCGTTTGGTCCGCCGTAACGCCGATTTGACCTCCCTAGCGGGAGCGAGTCGGGTCAGACAGCCTGTGTGTGGCTGACCGGAGAAAAAGCACGACGGGATATGCCGTTCCAAGCGCTGCCAACGTGCAGGTCAGCAGACAGATTGAGGTGTGCCAACAACCGTAGCATTCAATCCTGATTCCTGTTGCGCGATTTTCATTTCGCGGCAGCAAGGGTCTCGTCTGTTTTATCGTATCATGCGGCAGCGCCCCATTTTCTGTGCAAGGGTGCCATGCCATATCTTGAGAAGCTTGATACCGTTATTCGCGACATCATCGAACCGGCGGCTGTCGCCACGGATCGCGATGCTGCGTTTCCGCGCGCTGCTATTGCTGCACTCGGCGAAGCTGGTTTGCTGGGCCTAGTAAGTGCGACCGAGGTAGGTGGCATGGGGCTTGATCTGGCTGCGACAGCGCAGGTGGTCGAGCGCATTGCCAGGGCGTGTCCTTCCACCGCCATGGTGGTGACCATGCATTATTGCGGCACGAGCGTGCTCGAAAAGTTTGGCGCCGATTCGATCCGGCGCGAAATTGCCGCCGGCCGCCATCTGACGACTTTGGCCTGGTCCGATGCGGGTTCCCGCAGCCACTTCTGGGCAGCGGTCGGCAGTGCTCGTCCGGACGGCGATGCTTATCTGCTCGATTGCGACAAGACCATGGTGACTGCTGCAGGCGAAGCCGATTCCTACGTGTGGTCATCGCCACCGGCTAAAGCTGTCGGCGCCAGCACCTTGTGGCTGGTCGACAGCAAGACAGCGGGGCTGAGCCAGCCCAAACTGTTCGACGGCATGGGACTGCGCGGCAACGGCTCCTCACCGCTTTCCTGTAAAGCGCTGCGGCTGCCTGCCTCCGCCATGCTGGGCAGAGACGGCGGCGGCTTCGACATCATGCTCAGCGTAGTGTTACCGACGTTCTCGGTACTGATCGCTTCCTGTTCGCAAGGAATAATGGAGGCAGCGCTCGAGCGTGCGTGCGCCCATGCGAGCGCCAGCAAATTTGAACATCTGGGCAGTGCGTTGGCAGATCTGCCCACCGTCAGGGCTTATCTCGCACGTGCGCGTATCCGCGCAGACATGGCGCGCACCCTGCGTGACGATACTCTGGTGGCGCTGGCAAATGGCCGTGCCGATGCGATGTTACGGGTGATGCAGACCAAAGCCGCGGCAGCGGAAGCTGCGCTGGAAGTCACAGATGCCGCCATGCGCGTGTGCGGCGGTGCCGCATTCCGCAAGGATGTGGGGGTCGAGCGCTATTTCCGTGATGCGCGCGCAGCCTCGATCATGGCACCGACTTCCGATGTGCTGTTTGATTTCATCGGCAAAGCCGTTTGCGGCATGCCGGTGTTTGAGTAGGAAACGCGAAATGGCAAAACCATTGCTGCTGGGTGCGGTTGCCTATGCACCAAAAGTGGTGACCATCTGGGAAGGATTCAAGGAATATTTCCGGCGGCACGATTTCGAACTTGATTATGTGCTTTATTCCAATTACGAGCGCCAGGTGGAAGCGCAGTTCGATGGCAGCATCGATCTTGCCTGGAATTCGCCGCTGGCCTGGGTCAGGGCGGAGCGCATGGCGCGTGCGCGCGGACTGGAGGCGCGCGCGCTGGCGATGCGCGACAGCGACCGCGATCTTTGTTCAGTGCTGGTAGTGCGCTCCGATTCCCGTGTTGCAACTACAGAAGATCTGTCCGCCCTGGCGGGGCAGGTGATTGGTTTCGGTGCGCTGGATTCACCCCAGGCCAACCTGATTCCGCGCGATCATCTGCGTGTGCAAGGACTGCTTGCCGGGCGTGACTATACGGCGCGGCGTTTCGATGAACTGAGCGGCAAACACGGCGACCATATCGGCGGCGAGCGTGCGGCGGCACTGGCCCTGATCGCTGGGGAGATCGACGCTGCCTGGATGATCGACGGCAATTATCTGGCTTTCGCGCGCGAAGGTGTACTGCCGGCAGGTGCCACCCGGATCGTGGCGCGCAGCGGCAGCTACGATCACTGCAACTTTACTTCGATCTGTGGCATATCTGCGGCAAGCGCTGAAATGGCGGCACGTTTTACCGAATTGCTGCTGGCAATGGACTGGCAGGATGCGCAGGTACGGCCGCTGCTGGAACTGGAAGGGCTCAAGGCGTGGCTACCCGGTCGCACCAGCGGTTACGATTTGCTGATACGGGCAGTGGATGACGAGAAATTTTACGATGCAGCAGGCAACATACTTGTCACCGATTATAGATATTGAAAATCTGGGGCTGGATGCCGGCGCCCATTTGCTGATCAAGCATGGCCTGGATGCAATTCCACCCGGTGGCGAACTGCGCGTGGTTGGCAGCAGTCCTGGCTGGGAAACGCAGTTGGCAGCATGGTGCCGCGTGCAAGGCCACGGCATGAGCATGCAGCAGCAGGACGGACGTGCGATTGCCACAGTGATGCGGGGCGCTGCTGACAGCAGCCGCTGGCATGATGCCGCGCATGCCGGACATAGCGATGCGGCGCTGACCGGTGCGGTTGCGGATCGAGCCTTGTCGTGCTGGGGACTGGCGGCAAGGGGGGCGACGGTGGAAGCGGGTGCGCCGGATATTCATTTCCGGCTCGACCGCAAAAACGAGATCTGGGCGGATACCGCCGCTACGCTGTATGCGCAGGCAGTGGCGGCGCAATGGAATCCAGATACGGCAATAGACTGGAATGAACCGTTCGAGCTTCCCGCTGCGGTGGAAGATGCAGTGGCGCAGTTGATGACTTACCTGATCGAAAACGAGGCCGCCGCTTTGATCGTGCCGGCGCGCTTTCTCGGCCAGGTGCATCCGCATTTCCGCGAAATACAGTCATTGCTTGCGATCCAGGTGGCAGATGAGGCGCGCCATATCGAGGTCTTTACCCGCCGGCTGCGGCTGAAAGGGCGGGAGCCGGCGCTGTCCACTGCCGGTGGCCAGGCTTCGCTCAAAACCCTGCTGGATGAGCCCGATTTTTCCGTTGCCGGTTTTCTGCTGTCAGTGCTGGGCGAAGGCACTTTCGTCAGCCTGCTCAATTTTCTCCACCTGCATGCGCCCGATCCGGTGACACAGCAGATCGCCCGCCTGACGGCGCGGGATGAAGCGCGCCATGTGGCTTTCGGCATGTCGCATCTGTTGTGGCGATTACAGCAGGAGCCGCAGTTCCGCACGCGGCTGGCCAACGCGGTGCAGTCGCGCAATGACGCCTTGGCGAATACTGCCGGACTCAACGAAGAAGTGTTCGATGCCTTGATCCTGATTGCGGCCGGCGAATTCACCCCGCAGGCGATTGCTGTGGGCTATATCCGGGTGCAGCAGTTGATTGCGGATATGGCCGCAGGCAGGCAGGTGCGGCTGGAGAGGCTCGGCTTTGACAAGGAAGCTGCACTTCACCTGGCGGCTTTGCATACGCGCAATTTC
The DNA here is from genome assembly GCA_043752345.1 of Nitrosospira sp. GTDB lineage: Bacteria > Pseudomonadota > Gammaproteobacteria > Burkholderiales > Nitrosomonadaceae > VFJL01. The sequence goes on along the minus strand of JAYUYT010000021.1, from coordinate 32,518 downwards.
ATGTGATTCCAATTCCATTTCATCAGTGACGCTGCATGGACAAGATGATGCGCCCTGCGTATAACAGCGGATGTCCTGAAAGAATCGGTCTGGCCGGGTGACCCGTGAAATCCATTAGCTCTCGTGAAAATCCTTTGTTCAAGCAGCTCGTCAAGCTGACGGAATCGGCTGCGCAGCGCAGAACCAGCGGTTTGACGCTGCTGGATGGCGTGCATCTGATCACCGCCTATCGCGCTGCGCTGGGGTTGCCGCAAAGCCTGATCGTCGGCGAATCGGTGAGCGACAATGTAGAAATAAAACACTTGTTGGCGCAACTGGGGACGGAGCAGGCGGTGCCGGTGGTGGTACTGAGCGACGCCTTGTTCCGCGAAGTCTCCCCGGTCAAAACCCCCAGCGGCATCATCGCGTTGATAGCCATCCCCGCGCATGATGCCATCCCCGTATATCAGGGCGAGAGTTTCAGCGTGCTGCTCGAAGCTATCCAGGACCCCGGTAATCTTGGCTCGATCCTGCGCTCTGCCGCCGCTGCCGGTGCAAGCGACGTCTATCTGTCCACCGGCTGCGCCGATGCCTGGTCGCCCAAGACGCTGCGCGCCGCGATGGGAGCGCATTTCCGGTTGCACATCCACGAGCAATCCGATCTGGCAAAAGTAGCGCGAGGATTCAGCGGCAAGGTGATTGCCACTACGCTGCAGGCAAAAACCAGCCTTTATCGAACCCATTTGAGCGGGCCAGTGGCATTCGTGTTCGGTAACGAGGGGGCGGGTCTGTCAGAGGCGGTGCTGCAGGCGGCTAGCGAGCAAGTCAGCATTCCCATGCCGGGCGGCACGGAATCCTTGAATGCGGCGGCAGCGGCGGCAGTATGTTTTTTCGAACGGGTGCGGCAGAATACGAGTGCGGTGTAATAGTTACAGGTATTTTTCAAACCAGTTGGCTGCGCTGCGTGCGGCCTGTTCCAGCGTGCCGGGTTCCTCGAACAAATGGGTCGCGCCGGCGATCAGGGTCAGTTTCTTTTCGCAGTGCAGCAGCGCATAGGTTTGCTGGTTCAGCTCAATCACGCCGTAGTCCGCGCTGCCAACGATGAGCAGGGTAGGCGCAGTCACCTGGCTCAAGGCGGTCTCTCCGGCCAGGTCGGGGCGGCCGCCGCGCGAGACCACGGCGGCGATCTTGTTGCCCATTGCTGCCGCCGCCTGCAACGCCGCTGCTGCGCCGGTGCTGGCACCAAAATAACCGACATGCAAGGTTTGCGTCTGCGGGTTGGCCTGCAGCCAGGCAGTGGCGGCCAGCAGGCGGTGCGTCAGCAGGTCAATATCAAAGCGCGTGGCGTAATCCTGATCCTCTGCGCGTGTCAGCAGGTCGAACAGCAGGGTGCCGATGCCGTGTTGTTGCAGCACTTCGGCAACGAAAGTGTTGCGCGGACTGAAGCGGCTGCTGCCGCTGCCGTGCGCAAACAGTACAACCCCGGTTGCGGATGGCGGCAACACCAGTTCGCCGTCGAGTTCGATCGGCCCTGCTGGAATATGTACGCTGCTCATGCTGTGCCTCTCATCACTACAGGAATCCGCCGCCTGCCAAACTGCCCCGCAAATTTGTCAAAATGTCCGGCGATGTGGGTATTGCAGTCCGGACAATGGCCGTCGGGCGTGAGGCGGTATTGTTCGATTTCATACCAGTCGCGCACGATCAGGGCACTGTTGCACGAGGGGCAGTAGGTGGTATCCCCCTCGCGGTTATGCACATTGCCAGTATAGACATACCGCAACCCTGCCGCTTGCGCGATCTGCCGCGCCTGTATCAGCGTTTCTGCCGGGGTGGCGGGAATGTTGGTCATCTTGTAGTCGGGATGGAAGGCAGAAAAGTGCAGCGGCACGTCCACGCCGAGTTCCCTGGCGATCCATGCGCTCATTCTGGTTATCTCATCTGCTGAATCATTGAGGCCGGGAATCAGCAGCGTGGTGATCTCCACCCAGACCTCCGTTTCCTGGCGCAGATATTTCAGCGTATCCAGCACCGGTTGCAGGTGAGAGCCGGTCTGCTTGACATAGAATTCGTCGGTGAACGCCTTGAGATCAACATTGGCGGCATCCATTTTGGCGAACAAATCGCGCCGCGGCTGCTCGTGGATATAGCCTGCCGTGACTGCCACTGCCTTGATGTCGCGCGCGTGACAGGCATCGGCTACGTCCATCGCATATTCGGCGAAGATCACTGGGTCGTTGTAGGTGAAAGCGACGCTCTTGCAGCCCAGTTCCGCAGCACTGCGCGCGATAGCTTCCGGACTGGCCTGGTCGGCGAGTTTGTCGAAGCTGCGCGATTTGGAAATGTCCCAGTTCTGGCAAAATTTGCAGGCGAGGTTGCAGCCTGCCGTGCCGAACGACAGGATGCTGCTGCCGGGATAGAAATGGTTGAGCGGTTTTTTCTCGATCGGATCGACGCAGAATCCGGAAGACCGTCCGTAAGTGGTGAGCACCATCGCATCGCCGACCCGTCCGCGCACGAAGCATGCGCCGCGCTGTCCTTCATGCAGCTTGCAGTCGCGCGGACACAGGCCGCACTGGATGCGGCCGTCGTCCAGCCGATGCCAGTATCTGGCGGGATGCTGTTCGGCAATGCTGATCGGTTCATCCATTGCAGGATTCCTCGTCTAAGTCAGCTTCGCGCCATTTGCTCACGGTATAGCACGACAGCTTCACGTCTTCTGCCCAGAAGTCATCGGGCAGTCCGGCCTTGCGTTTCAGCATAGCAAGAAACAGATGTGGTTGCGCGAGGCTCTCCCATACCTGCGGCAGAAAAGTGCTGCGATGGCGGCCGTATTCGAATACAACTCCGTCAATACCGGGGCGCAATTGCGCCAGCACGTCCGTTTCATCGGTAAAAGCCAGCGGCTGCGGTGCGGTGAGCAGCGAGACTTCCACTTGCACCGTGACAAATTCTTTCAGCGTGAGCGGCAGGAAACGCGGATCGTGCAGTGCGGCAGACACGGCATTGCTTTTGACATCGGCAAGCAATGGCCGGTGCGCTTGTAGCGTACCAATGCAGCCGCGCAATTCGCCGTATTGATTGAGGGTGATGAAACTCGCACCGGGTTCAGCCAGCCACGTTGCGGTTTCGTCCACCGTTGGGTGCGGCGCGTGCAAGACGCGTGCAATCGCGGCACGTGCTATCGACAGCAATGTTTTTCCCTGATCAGTTGCCATGCTCTTCCTCGGTGAAAGCGAATGCGGCATAACCCACCACCCGGTCGCGCGTACCAGCGGTATCGCCGGAGTTGCGCAAATCGAGCAAGTGCGGTGTGAGTTGGTGTTTCTGCCCGGCGATAATCAGGCCGCTGATGGGCGTGCCACCGCAGGCGCGTTCATGCGCTATCGGCTGGTGCAGATCCAGGATGGATTGCACGGTCTCGCCATCCACACGTTGTGCGGTGGCGTAAGGCAAATAGTGCGAGAGATCGGAACTGATGACAATCAACGTTTCCTCGCCGCCCCACAGTGTATCCAGTACTTCGGCGACTTCTTCGGCTGAGGCCATGCCGACAGCCAATGGCAGCAGGGTGAAATCCGGCAGGATGCTTTGCAGGAATGGCAATTGCACTTCCAGTGAATGCTCCAGTGCATGCGCCTGTGCGCTGATGCTGATTTGCGGCAAATGGACGATGGTGCGTACTGCTGCCATGTCCAGCATCACCCGTCCGAGTGGCGTGTCGAAGGCATCTGCTTCCGGCAACGCCAAGCCGCGTATCGCAACCCGATGGGCGGGGCCGAGCAGCACCACGCGCCGGATGCGCGCAGCAATAGGACGCAGAGTGGCATAAGCGGTGGCAGCGATAGCTCCTGAATAGATGTAGCCGGCGTGCGGCACGATCAGAGCCTTGGGGATCAGGGCATGATGCGGATGCGCTGCGGCCAGCGACTGCTGCACCTCGTGGGCAAGCTGCTGCGCATCGGCAGGGTAGAACATGCCGGCGACGGCAGGTGTGCGAGTAATGGACATAGCGGTTTCTCTGTAAGAGATGGTGTGGATATGTGGATTACCGGGACAGAATCAAGGGCAGTTGAAAATTATTGTGATGGGTGTCGGTCATCAAACCCGGAATGTTGTTAGTGCGGAGAACCGCATCGACTTGAAATCTTGCAGCCTATCACCATATTCCTTTCTGTCGGCGGATCATCCGCCCAACAAACCAATTAACCCAAGGAGAAAAACATGGCTAACGTGACTCGTTTCGACCCATTCCAGGTTTCCAGTCTGGACCCGTTTGACGACGTATTTCGGGGATTTTTCCGCCCAGTGAAAATGGAAGGCAAGCAGGAAGTCCTGATCAAGATGGATGTCAGGGAAGACGACAAGGTATACACGGTGCATGCTGAAATTCCCGGCGTGAAGAAGGAAGATATCCACGTTTCCATCGAAGGCAACCAGGTATCGATCAGTGCAGAAACCCGGCAGGAGAAGGAAGTAAAGGAAGGAGAAAAAGTGCTGCGTGCCGAGCGCTATTACGGTAAAGCCTTTCGCAGCTTTTCCCTCGGCAGTGAAATTGACGAAGGTGCATCCCGCGCCAAATATGGCGACGGAATCCTGGAACTGACGCTGCCCAAGAAAGCCGCTTCTTCCGCCAGAAAACTCGTCATCGACTAGTTGCTGCCGGGATATTTGCCTGGTTACCCCGGTCAACCGGGGTAGTTGTTACGCTGTGGCGATTGCTAATTTGCTGACTTTTTGCGGATGCAGGTCTATAGTTGTCAAAGATGCTTCGTTCTTCGAGTTGCCATGATCAAGAATCCGCGCAGCAAACGTATCCTGTCCATCTCGCTGCTCGTGTTGGGCGGAGTGCTGATTTTTCTGGCGCCGGAAAATGCCTGGATAGGCGCAGTCCTTCTTGTCCTTGGGCTGGGCGTGGAAATAGCCGGCGTAGTGCTCGGCCATCGCAAGTAACAGAAATTCCCAGTGATGCGCTCATGCCGGAGCGAGACCGGCTGCGCCGGATCGCATGAAACTGCGGGCGGTGCGCCGCCGCAACCGCAACCCCTGCCGCACCAGCGCCGCCTCAAAATCGGGGAAGCTTGCCGCCGTCATGCCTTGCTCGCTCCACAGGCGCTGTAGCCAGGCAAGAGCCAGGTCGTGGTCATCGCCGATCCTGTTTGGGATAAAGCCAAGGGTGCAGGCTGCCATGAAGGCCAGCGGCGACAACGGCGGCACTGCTTTCTGCCATCTGCCGCGCAGCTCGCGCAGGAAAATCCCCGCCGTTACCTTGCCGATGCCTTTGCCCAGAGTCATGATGCGCTGTTCCAGATCAACCGGGTCGGCTGCGGCGGCATGCAGGGTATTGAGGTTGCCGCCATAGCGGTCGAGTAGGGTACGGTTGATTTCGAGCAGCTTGGTGGCGGTCTTGTAGTCGTAGCGCACATAGCGACCCCGGTCGAGCATGGCGACCAGCCCATCCCAGCCAGCATTGAGCATGCGCTGCGGCGTCAGCACGCCGCTTGTTTCGAACTCGTGCCAGGTACGACTGGCGATGGTTTCCGGAATACGCGCGCCGTAGAGTATGGCAGCGATAAACCACTTGTAGATTTCAGCGGCATCCAACGTGCCAAGATTGATGCCGAGTCCGGTCGCGTAACTGCCGCCCAGTTCAGCCACCAGCGCAGGCGCATTCGGTAGATGACCTCTCCCTGAAACCTCGGATGGTTGCGGTTCCGGCCTTGGCGGGTTGCGCATTTCTTTCTCCTCGCGTGGTGACGGGACTAAGTTCAAATTTAGCCTATGATGATATGGGAACCAATTTCTTGTTGCAATTACTGAAGGAGATCAAATCATGCTGGACTCGTTGAAGGAGGCAGGAAAAAATATCAGCCGCGAGATCGGCCGTGCTTGGGAGCATCTGTCGGAAGGCTGGCGCGAGTTGCTGAGCCGCAGCAACGACGCGCTCACCCATTTCACCCACAGCAAGGAGGAACAGACGCAGACTCCTGCGCTGGCTTCGTTCCCGCGCTGGAGTCTGCTGGCGGGAGAGGTAGAAGAAACTGAGAAAGAAGTGGTGGTGAGAGTGGAAGTGCCCGGCATGGAGAAGGAAGACTGCCGCATCACGCTCGACGGCAACATGCTCCATCTCTCCGGCGAAAAGCGCTTTGCGCGTGAAACGTACGACAGCAGTTATCACTTGATGGAGCGTGCGTACGGGGCATTCCAGCGCAGCATTCCGCTGCCGCTCAACGTCGACACGGATAAGGCGGAAGCGAGTTACAAGAACGGGGTATTGACCGTGCGCCTGCCCAAGATTGGGAACAAACCGGCCAAGTCCATCACGGTATCCTGAACTTGCGTGTCGGGCGCACGTACAATTGAACGCTGAATTTTACTGCGAATGCTGCGCGCAACGCGATGGTTGGGTTCGTTTCATTCGTCTGGCAGGAGTGCTATGCTTGGTAGCCGTTCTCAGCTGCAGTTCTGCGGGAGCGGCCGGGACCAAATCACCCCCAAGCGGGCAGGAGAAAAAAATAATGGCTCTGACACTTACCTCGACATCCTTTTCCCATAACGCCGAGATTCCCGCTCACCACACCTGTGATGGCCGGGATATTTCCCCGGAACTCTCCTGGGGCAAACTACCGGATGGCACGAAAAGCCTGGTGTTGATCGTCGATGATCCGGACGCGCCCGATCCGGCCGCGCCGAAAATGATCTGGGTGCACTGGATGTTGTATAACATCCCGCCTGATACCAATGGGCTAGCCGAGGGCGTGGGGGCGAAAGACTTGCCATCAGGAACCTTGCAGGGACTCAACGACTGGCAGCGTACCGGCTACGGCGGGCCATGCCCGCCAGTGGGCACGCACCGCTATTTTCACAAGCTCTATGCCCTAGATACCCTGCTGCCAAACCTGAAACATCCAACTAAGGCAATTCTGGAAAAAGCGATGGAGGGCCACGTCATTGCTCATGTCGAACTGATCGGGCGCTATCGACGCCATCCTTAATCCATCACCAGCACGGCTGCACCTTGCACCTGGCCCGCGCGCACGCGATGCACGGCCTCGTTGGCCGCTTCCAGGCGGAAAGTTTCCACTGCGGTTCTGACCCCGGCCTGCGGTGCGATGGCGAGAAATTCCTCGCCATCGCGGCGGGTGAGATTGGCAATGGAGCGCACGCTGCGCTCTCCCCACAGCAAGGCATAGGGAAATTCCGGAACAGCGCTCATGTGGATGCCGGCGCACACTACCGTCCCGCCCTTGGCGGTGTGGCTCAGCGCCTGCGGTATCAGTGCACCCACCGGCGCAAACAATAGGGCGGCGTCTATCTCCTGCGGCGGCGCCGTAGTGGAGTCTCCCGCCCAGACAGCCCCCAGCTCGCGGGCGAAACGTTGCCCCTCCGCGTCGCCCGGCTTGGTAAAGGCGAATACCTCCCGCCCTTGCCAGCGAGCCACTTGCGCAATGATATGCGCCGCTGCGCCGAAACCGTAAATGCCGAGCCGTCTGGCCTCGCCGGCCGCGATCAGCGCGCGGTAGCCGATCAACCCGGCGCAAAGCAGCGGTGCAGCTTCAGCATCGGAATATATGTCCGGCAAGGAAAAGCAATAGCGTTGATCGGCCAGCGCGAATTCGGCGTAACCACCATCCAGGGTGTAGCCGGTGAACTCTGCCGCATCGCAGAGGTTTTCGCGACTGCTCGCACAGTAGCGGCAATGGCTGCAGGTGCGGCCGAGCCACGGCACGCCCACGCGCTGCCCCAGCGCAAAACGTTCCACTTGCGCGCCTTTCTCCACCACGGTACCGACGATTTCGTGACCAAGAACGAGAGGCAGTTTGGGTTGCCGCAGGTCGCCGTCGATTACGTGCAGGTCGGTGCGGCACACGCCGCAGGCATGCACCTTGAGCAGGATTTCAGCGGCTGCGGGTTTGGGCCGGGGCAGTTCGCCCAGCCGCAACGACTGGTTCTGCGCATCCAGAATCATGGCTTTCATGGGCATCCCGCAGTACTCAAGTTGTCGAATAAGCCATAGCCATAAGATAGCTTTAGCTGGCTGGATATACTAGGCTGATTACAGCAAGGGCACCGCTAAAAATCCAGATTTCGTCACAATACCTTGTTGCTCACAAAAAATATTTCCTTACATATTGACCATATGCTGCGGCCACATTTTTTGTTCATGCCTTGTCTTGTTTAGAACTCTGAATTTTTAGAGGCGCCCTAAAGCGAAGTCGAATTAAGGAAGAGCCCCGCATGCCGCGCCACAACGCTGATGTCGCTGTCATTTTTGAGGAGATCGCCGACCTGCTTGAGATCCAGGGGGCGAACCCATTCCGCATCCGCGCCTACCGCAATGCCGCGCGCAGCATCGGCGAACTTCCCGCAGAAGTTTCCCTGCTGCTGGAAAAAGGCGAGGATCTGACCCGCCTGCCTGGCATCGGTGACGACCTCGCCGCCAAGATCAGGGAGATAGTTGCCAGCGGCCGTTGCAGCTTGCTGGAACGCCTGCGCCAGGAACTGCCGCCTGCCATCACCGAACTGCTGAAAATTCCCGGCCTTGGCCCCAAGCGCGTCAAGGCGCTGTATCACGATCTTGAGGTGCAGACCGTCGAGCAGCTTTATCGCGCAGCACGCGACGGCCGCATCCGCGTGCTGCCGGGTTTCGGCGAGAAGAGCGAACTCAATATCTTGCAAGCGATCGAGGCGCATGCCAGCCAGACGCGCCGCTTCAAGCTGGCAGTGGCGGCACAATATGCTGATGCGTTAAGAGCCTTCCTCGCGCTGCTGCCGGGCGTAACGCGGGTAACAGTGGCTGGCAGTTTCCGCCGCATGCGCGAGACCGTCGGCGACCTGGATATTCTCGTCACGGCGACTGCAGCCAGAGCGGTAATACAGCGTTTCATTAATTATGAGGAAGTGGCCGATACGCTGGCCGCCGGCAGCACCCGTGCCAGCGTGGTACTTAACTGCGGCTTGCAGGTGGACTTGCGCGTGGTCGCGGAAGAGAGCTACGGCGCCGCGCTGCACTACTTTACCGGCTCCAAGGCACATAATATCGCGGTACGCCGGCTGGCGCAGAAACGCGGATTGAAAATCAACGAATACGGTGTGTACCGCGGGAAAGTCCGTATCGCTGGCGAAAGCGAGGAGTCGGTTTATCGTGCGGTCGGCATGTCCTATATCCCGCCGGAATTGCGGGAAAACCGCGGTGAAATCGCGCTGGCGCAAGCTGGACGGCTGCCGCAGTTACTGGAACTGGGCGACTTGCGCGGCGACCTGCACGTCCACACCAAAGCCACTGACGGCCACAATACCCTGCGCGAAATGGCGCTGGCCGCCAAGGCATACGGCTTTGAATATCTCGCCATCACCGAGCATTCACGCCGGCTGAGCGTGGCGCACGGTCTTGACCCGCTACAGTTGGCGCGGCAGTGCGAGGAGATCGACCGGCTGAACGCGGAGTTGCAAGGGATCACCCTGCTCAAGGGCATCGAGGTGGATATCCTGGAAGACGGCGGCCTCGATCTGCCGGACGAAGTGCTGGCGCGGCTCGACCTGGTGCTGGGTGCGGTGCACAGCAAGTTCGAGCTGTCGCGCGCCAAGCAGACCGAACGCATCCTGCGCGCCATGGCACACCCGCATTTCACCATGCTGGCGCATCCCAGCGGGCGGCTGATCCAGCAGCGCGCGCCCTATGATGTGGATATGCCGCGCATTATTCGCGAAGCCAGAAGCCGTGGTTGTTTTCTCGAACTCAACGCCCACCCGGAGCGGCTGGATCTGCTCGACAGCTATTGCCAGATGGCCAAGGAGGAGGGAGTGCTGGTCAGTGTTAATTCTGATGCGCACAGCACGTTTGATTTTGCCAATCTGCGCTTTGGCATCGGCCAGGCGCGGCGCGGCTGGCTGGAAAAACACAATACGCTCAACACCCGCCCACTCGGCGAGCTGCGCACACTGCTCAGTCGCACCATGTAACCACCACAGGAGTATCACCATGCCTACCACTATTTATTTTCTGCACCACCAGTACCAAAGGAGGGAGTCATGATATTTGCAGATCGCGTGGCTGCTGCCGAGCAACTGGCCGCAGCTCTGGCCGAATACCGCGGCAGACAGCCGCTGATACTGGCGATACCGCGTGGAGCGGTGCCGATGGCGCAAATCATCGCCGCCAGGCTGGAGGGTGAGATGGACGTGGTGCTGGTACGCAAATTGCGCGCGCCGGGCAATCCGGAGTTCGCCATCGGTTCAGTCGATGAAAGCGGCTGGGTTTACCTGGCGGATTACGCTGCCGCAGTGGGTGCGGACGCGGCATACATCAGGGAGGAAACCGCCGCCCAACTGGCAACGATACGGCAGCGCCGCATCCAGTACACTCCGGTGCGCCCGCCGCATGACCCGGCCGGGCGCATCGTCATCGTCATCGACGACGGCCTGGCCACCGGTTCGACCATGATTGCGGCGCTGCACGCGCTCAGGGCGAGAAAACCGGCAGAACTGATCTGCGCGGTGCCGGTGGCGCCGCCCGATACGCTGCAAAAGATCCGCAGCAATGCGGATCGCGTCGTGTGTTTGTCGGCCCCGCTCAATTTCCAGGCAGTGGGCCAGTTCTACCAGGATTTTCCGCAGGTGTCGGATGCGGAAGTCATCGCCATACTTGCGGCTTCAGGCCGTCACTCCGGCTTGGGGAAAGCATAGGGAGTTTTCTATAGTAAGCAGTTCCTGCACAAATATTTCGCAGAAGAATTTTATCGCGGGATACTGTAGCATATGAGGGGAGCGCTGCATCGCGAATTACTGCATAACTTACCCCAAGCGAGCCGCACCTATGGCCAGGAAATCAGCTCCTCCCCTTCCCGCTGACCAAGCGGCTGAGGATGCCACGCCGCCGGACGCACCACCGCAGACATTTCCGGTGGTGGGTATTGGCGCCTCGGCCGGCGGCTTGAGCGCATTCACCAAACTGCTCAAGGCGCTGCCGCTGGACACCGGCATGGCTTTCGTGCTGGTGCAGCATCTCGATCCCAAACATGTCAGTCTGCTGCCCGAACTGATGGCGCGTGCAACATCCATCCCGGTAGTGGAAGTGAGTGATGGCCTGCGGGTTGAACCCGACCACATTTATATCATGCCGCCCAACCGCAGTCTGGCGCTGCTGCATGGCGTATTGCACCTGATGCCGCGCCCGGATGCACACGGCAAGCACCTGCCAATTGATGATTTTCTGCAGAGTCTGGCGCAGGATCAGCAGAGCAATGCGATCGGGGTCATTCTGTCGGGCACGGCATCGGATGGCACTTTGGGCGTGCAGGCAATCAAGGCGGGCGGCGGCATCACTTTTGCCCAAAGCGAAGATTCCGCCGAGTACAGCGGCATGCCGCACAGCGCGATCGCCGCGGGCCATGTCGATTTTGTTCTGACACCGGAGGAAATTGCCAAGGAGCTGACGCGCATCGTGCGCCATCCTTACCTGCGGTCGGAATTGCTTGAAGTTGCGCAGAAGACGATGGCTGAAGGCGACAAAAGCATAAGCAAAATTTTCGTGCTGCTGCGCGCCCGTAGCGGCATCGACTTCACCTATTACAAGCAGAACACCATCCGGCGGCGCATGGTGCTGCACCACCTGGATCACATGAAGGATTACGTCAAGTTTCTGCAGACGCAGCCGAAAGAACTGGATGCGTTGTTTCAGGACATGCTGATCAATGTCACCAGTTTTTTCCGTGATCCAGAAACTTTTGATGCGCTCAAGAATGAAGTTTTCCCCCATCTCGTACAAGGCCGTTCCAGCGAACAGGCGCTACGTATCTGGATACCGGCCTGTTCCACCGGCGAGGAGGCTTACTCGGTGGCGATGGCACTGTTTGAATTTCTCGGCGATCACGCCAGCACCATCCATATCCAGATCTTTGCCACTGACATCGACAAACAGGCAATCGACAAGGCGCGCCAGGGTATCTATCCGTCAAGCATCAGCGAAGACGTGGGGGCAGGGCGGCTGCAGCGGTTTTTTATCAAGACTGCGATTGGCTATCAGATCTGCAAGCCGATCCGCGACGTCTGCGTGTTCGCAGTGCAGAATGTCACCAAGGACCCGCCTTTCTCGCGCCTCGACCTGATCTGCTGCCGCAACCTGATGATTTATCTGGGTACGCTGCTGCAGCAAAAAGTATTGCATATTTTCCACTATGCTCTGCAGCCCCATGGCTACCTGATGCTGGGCACCTCGGAGAGCGTCGGCAGCGAAACAGGGCTTTTTTCCCTGGCGGACAAGAAGAGCAAGATTTACGCCCGCAAGTCTACGCTCAGCCGACCGGGTGCCGCTTTCGAGACCTCGTCTCACGCCATGTTGCCGTTTGCCCCTATTCATTCTGCGCACAAATCCACATTGCCCGCGATCAAAATACAGCAAGAGAGCGAGTTGCTGCTGCTGGAGAAATATGCTCCGCCGGGGGTGATCATCAATCAGGACATGCAGATACTCTATTTCCGCGGGCAAACCAGCCCTTACATCGAGCCGTCTGCCGGTAGCGCCAGCCTCAATCTGCTGAAGATGGTGCGCCAGGAGCTGGCGCTGGAACTGCGCGCGGCGGTGCAGCAGGCAATCAAGGAGCATGGTGCGGTGCGCAAGGAAGGGGTGCGCATCCACGAGGATGACAGCGACCGGAGAGTAAATCTGCAGGTGCTACCCCTGCCCGGGGCGGCAGACGTCAAGCCAAATTATCTGGTGCTATTTGAGTCTGGCGACAGGACTGCGGTTATCCCGCAGGCTGGGCTGCAGTCGGCAACAGACATTACCGATGCCAAGGACGGGCGAGTGTTCAAGGTGTTGCTATTCATCTCAGCATTGTTGAACGAGACCGGCAAGCCATCCACCATCGCGCTTACCGAGAGGGGGGTGACATGAAGCAGGATTACGAGCCCAAAAGGTTTGATGACGACGAAGACCGCAGCAAATCCGAACTAATCGCCGAGTTGCAGATTTCCCAGGTAAAGCTGGAGATGCAGAACTATGAACTCAGGCAAGCGCAGCAGCAATTGGAGGAAGCACGCGATCGTTACGCCGACCTGTATGACTATGCGCCGGTGGGTTACTTTACCCTGAACCAAACCGGGCGCGTGCTGGAAATCAACCTGACTGGTTCCGTCATGCTGGGACTGGAGCGCGCCTACCTTGTCGATCAACCTTTTATAACGCATGTGGCCGAAGGCGATATCCACGCATTTCTGCAGCATCTGCACGATATTTTCCATACCTCCGGCAACATCGTTACTAGGTTGAGAATCAAAGTTCGTGGCAAGGAACCCTGTTTCGTCCGCCTGGAATCTTCCGCCGTGAATGGCGGGGAGGCTGTGCGCACGGTGATGATCGACATCAGCCAGCTCAGGGATACGGCGCGCCACAACCTCGAGCTGTTGCGCGAGAATCGGATGCTGGCGCAAAACATGTTCAAAGTGCAGGAAGAGGAACGCCGCCATCTTGCACGCGAGCTGCATGACGAAATGGGACAGTGGCTGACCGCCATTTTTGCCGAAGCCAAAGCGATCGCCAACAGCGTCAGTAAAGACTCCAGCATCTATACCGGCGCTCAGGCCATCAGTGACAGCGTCGGCAAAATGCATGATGTGGTGCATGACCTGCTGCATCAATTGCGCCCGGCGCTGCTGGACATGCTGGGGCTGGCGGATAGCCTGCGCGAACTGAAGAAGCAATGGTGCGCGCATTATCCCCAAACCCATTGCGAACTGGTGCTGGAAGGCGTGTTGGATGGCTTCAGCGAGACCATTAACATCACCATCTACCGCATAATGCAGGAAGCGCTCAGCAATATTGGCAGTCACGCCCACGCTTCCCGGGTTCAGGTGTCGCTGCGCCGTGAGCGCAGCGAGGCTACTGCCACCGATACCCTGTGGCTGAGTGTGGAGGATAACGGCAGAGGTTACAACCCTGAGCAGCAATCCGGCGGCTTGGGGTTATTGGGAATACGTGAGCGGGCGATCGCAGCGGGTGGTGAATTTGCTATACGCAGTGCGCCGGGCCATGGCACCCATATCGATATCAGATTGCCGCTTAAACAGCCGGAGCAGCCGGAGCAATCGGAGCGCAGGCGAAAAGATGACGCTTGATACGGCATCTAAGCCCATTACCGTGCTGTTGGTGGATGACCATCCCGTGGTGCGCGCCGGTTATCGCCGCTTGTTCGAAAGCACCACAGACATTCGCGTGGTGGCAGAAGCCGAGGACGGCGAAACCGGCTACGCGCTTTACCGCGAGTGCAAACCTGATGTGGTGATTCTCGACCTCAACATGGCGGGTACCGGTGGCCTGGAAACCCTGCGCCGCATCCGCGCGCGCGATCCGGATGCGCGCGTTCTGGTATTCAGCATGTACAGCAATGAAACCATGATCCAGCGTGTGCTGCAGATGGGTGCAACCGGTTACCTCACCAAGCAGGGCAGCCCGGGACAAATGGTTGAAGCGGTGCGTCAGGTAAGGCGGGGGCGCCTGTATGTCGATCCGGAACTGGTTTCGAGTATCGTTGCCGATATGACCCTTAAGGATCATCCGGAAGATCCCTTGAGCGCCCTTTCCAAGCGTGAGTTCCAGATATTCAGACTGTTGGCAGAGGGAAATTCAGTGACACAAATTTCCAGCATGCTTTCCATCAGCCCCAAGACTGTCGGGGTGCACCACACCAATATCATGCACAAGCTGCAGTTGCAGAATGCAGCCCAATTGGTTCGCCTGGCGATACTGTGTAACGTCATCCAGGTGTAACTTTCTGCAGTCAGCGACCATGCCGCTGCGTTCCCCGCGCGCTGCGCTCCAGCCCGACTGCTTTTATCCCGGCTGCATAGCAGCGCCGATTCCATCAGTATTACGCAGAACGCATTTTTATAAGAATTCTGCTTAGTCGGAAATAGGCCATTTGCTTATCCCCTTGTCACGGTAACTGCTTTATTGTGCATCTGTCATAGACGGAGATAGCACAAATGGATACTGCCCTCAAGGAAGAGTATGAACCAACGTCCATCAGTGGCGAGGCGTATTGGTCGTCGCAAGTGGATGATGTGCCCGCTGAAGAGGCCGAAGTCGCGCCAGCCAGAGTTGAGGCCATGGTCTTCGCTGATGCGCCACAGGCTGACGTCACCCAGATTTATTTCAAAGAGATCGGCCTTAACGCGCTATTGAGCGCGCAGGAGGAGGCGGCGCTGGCGCGGCGGGTCAGGCAGGGGGATTTCGCTGCCCGGCAGAGAATGATCGAGTGCAATCTGCGGCTGGTGGTGAATATTGCCAAACGCTATGCCAATCCCAGCCATGGCATCGCGTTACTGGACCTGATCGAAGAAGGTAACATGGGGATGATGCACGCGCTGGACAAATTTGATCCGGAGCGCGGATTCCGTTTCTCCACCTATGCCACCTGGTGGATCCGCCAGAATATCGAACGTTCCATCATGAACCAGTCACGCACCATCCGCCTGCCGGTGCATGTCATCAAGGATTTGAATATTGTGTTGCGGGCATTCCGCCACCTGGAGGCACATCTTGGCAAAGAGCCCAAGGCGGAAGATGTAGCGCACCTGCTGGGGCGGCCGGTGAAAGAAGTGCGCTGGATGCTGTCATTGAACAATGGCGCGATTTCATTGGATGCGCCACTCGACATTGACCCGTTGCTGTCCATCGGCGATGGCATCGTGGATGATTACACCCCCACTCCTGACCTGATGCTGGAACAGTCTGAAATGCAGCAGCAGGTGCGCGCATGGCTGAACCGCTTGAGCGACCGGCAGCGCTGCGTAATCGAGCAGCGCTACGGTCTCAATGGCTGCGAAACGCAGACGCTCGAGCAACTAGCAGATGAGCTTGAGCTTACCCGTGAACGGGTGCGCCAGATCCAGCTGGAAGCGCTGCAAATACTGCGCAGGATGTTGAAGCATGATGGCGTGTCAATGGATGGGTTGCTGTAGCGGGCTGGATGTGTGCCAACAGGCTTTCCAAATCCAAGTTGCCGACAAATTACTGCCAACTTGTTGCAGCGATACAACTGCGACAGAGGCATGCGTTGCGACCGCTTTAATCAACCGATATGCAGGAGGTATGTAAATGCTTAAGTCAAGCAAACCTGAGTCAACACCGAAGAGCAAGTCTGCGGCGGCAGGCAAGCATGTTGCGGCCAAACCGGCCACACACATGGGCAAGAGCAAGCCCGCAGCAGCCAGCGCAAAAAATACTGTGCGCGCGGGCAGCGACAGCGGGCCGGCCAGTCGGGCGCATGGCACGGGAAACGGAGAGGATAGGCAAGAGATGATCGCTATCGCTGCTTATTACCGTGCCGAGCGGCGCAGTTTCGATGGCGGTGATCCCATGCTGGATTGGCTGGAGGCTGAAGCCGAGATAGACAGCATGGTGTACCACTGAAATTGGGCGCACAGGCGGCCAAGCAACTGGAGATCAAGTAACGCGGTCAGTTTTGATTGTGGAAGAACAATATTCTCTGTTTGATACTAAAGGATGTTCATCATGGGAACTCAAAGTGTTGGCTCCACCGGTTTTCACCAAATCCCTCGGCATGACGGGATTTTTCAGGAGCGCGTGCATGATGCCTACAAGATCAAGGGCAAACTGCCGGAGCCGACCATTTGCCCGCAATGCGGCGCGGTATTTCATGAAGGCCACTGGCAGTGGCGTCAGGCTCCGGCGGATGCGCATCAGCAGACCTGTCCGGCTTGCCATCGGCTGCATGACCATTATCCGGCTGGTTTTGTAACCCTGCAGGGAGAATTCTTCCGCACGCATCGCGACGAAATCATGCACCTGGTGCACAACCAGGAAAAACATGCACGGGCGGAACATCCGCTCAAACGCATCATGGCAGTAGAAGAAAAAGATGGCGCCACACTGGTGACGACCACCGATATTCATCTCGCCCGTGGCATCGGCGAAGCCTTGCATCATGCTTATCAGGGCGAGCTGCAGTACCACTATAACCCGGAAGAAAATCTGTTGCGCGTGAACTGGACGCACTAAAAAGAAGGTTCCAGCAGTCGTGGCGTTTGATTACGTAATCCCACAAGGAGGGCGTCATGCCGGTCGGTGAAATTTGTACCCGGGAAGTTGTTGTCATGCAGCGTGAAGGAACCATCATGGAAGCAGCCAAGCTGATGCGGCAGCATCATGTGGGCGATGTGCTGGTGGTCGAAGATCGCAACGGCGTCCGGGTTCCGGTGGGGATAGTCACCGACCGTGATCTGGTAGTGGAAATCATGGCACCAGAACTCGACCACATGGTCATCACCGTGGGTGATATCATGTCGCAGGAGCTGTTCACGGTAAAGGACAGCACGGAGATTTTCGAGGCGATTCAATATATGCGCAGCAAGACGGTAAGGCGCTTGCCGATCGTGGATGAGCACGGCGGGCTGGTGGGTATCCTTACGCTGGATGACGTATTGGAGCTGCTAGCGGAAGAAATGCTCGATCTCTCCAAGCTGGTAGGATACGAGCGCAAAAAGGAAATGCGGCATCGCCGCTAGTCAGACCGGACTTAAAGGAGCAGTCATGCAGATCCCGTTGCAAATTACCGTTCGCGATATGGAACATTCCGCTGAGCTGGACGCACATATTCGCGCCAAGGCGCAGAAACTCGACGAGTTTTTCGACCACATCACATCCTGCCGGGTGGTAGTCGAGATGCCGCACAAACATCATCATCAGGGCAAACAGTTCAATGTGCGCATCGACATTGGCGTGCCGGGCAGCGAGATTGTGGTCAACCACGATCATCACGAAGATGTTTATGTGGCCCTGCGCGATGCCTTTGATGCTGCCAAGCGCCAGCTTGAGGATTATGCCCGCAAGCTTCGCGGCGATACCAAGAGCCACGAGCCGAAGCCTTGAAGAAGGCAGGGGGCACCGTAAGAAAAATTCTATCGTCATGCGATGGAAACACAGAGGAATGAATGATGCACGAATCCATCAGTATGGCCGGACGTCATTCAGCGAAATATTATTGGTACAGAGTGGAGGGTGGCCGCGATTCCATGTCTGGTGCCAGGAAGCTGCTCATTGCGGTGTGCCTGGTCTTAGCGGGAGCGGGCTCGCTGGCGCATGCCCAACCGGAGCAACGCGCAACGCGCGGGGAATTGCTCTACTCGACACACTGCAGCACCTGCCATGCTGCGGAAATCCACTGGCGCGCGCAGACACTGGCAACCGACTGGCGCAGCTTGAAAGCCCAGGTGCGCCGCTGGCAGGGCAACATCGGGCTGGGCTGGGGTGAAGATGAAATCACCGATGTCACCCGCTACCTGAATACTGCCTATTATCATTTTCCGGCTGTTGACAAGAAAGATCTCACGCAGGGCGGCAAGCCCCAGCCAGCCGAGACTCCCTGATACTCTCAATCTGTTTAGGCAACATTCGCGTCCGGCGCTTGAGTTGGCCGCAAGTTAAGTTGACAATATCATCATGTGTCTAGGCATTCCCATGCAGATCGTCGCAATCGACGGCTTTAACGCCCACTGTGCGGCAAAGGGCGTGGCGCGCGAGGTGAGTCTGTTCCTGCTGCAGGGCGAACCGTTGGCCACAGGCGATTTCGTCATGGTGCACGTGGGCTATGCGATCCAGAAGATGAACGAACAGGAAGCGCGCTCGGCATGGGAAGTACACGACGAAATGCTGGCCGCAGAGGCAAAGGGTGCATGAACTCTCGCTCTGCCAATCCTTAATTGATCAGGTGCAGCAGCTTGCATTGACCCATGGGGCGCAAAGCGTGGGGTTGGTAACATTGAAAATAGGTCCCCTGTCCGGGGTCGAGCCGACATTGATGCAGCATGCCTACCCTTTTGCCAGCGCCGGCACCCTGGCGGCGGAATCGACGCTGGTGATCGAATTGGCGCCGCTCCAGGTGAGATGTGAAAGCTGCGGTGCCGAGACAGAGGCCGAGCCGAGCCGGTTGGTATGCGCAGCATGTGGCAGTTGCCATACCCAACTGGTGAGCGGGGATGAGATGATGCTCATGAGTGTGGAACTGATCACTGCAGAAGGAACAAATCATGTGTGACACTTGCGGCTGCAATATTACGCCGGGTAATCGCGAATTCGCCTACAAGCCGGTGAACGGCACCACCGCCGTGGCGGTATTGAAAAGCCTGCTGGCCAGAAACGACGATCAGGCAATACACAATCGGCAGCATTTCGACCAGCATCGGCTGCTGGTAATCAATCTCATGTCTTCCCCCGGTTCAGGCAAGACTGCACTGCTGGAAGCGACCATCGATGCCTTGCGCAATGAATACCGCATCGGCGTGATCGAGGGTGACCTGGAAACCGAGAATGATGCCAGACGCATCCGTGCCAAAGGTGTGCCGGCGCACCAGATCACCACCGGCTCGGCGTGTCATCTGGATGCACACATGGTGCACGAGGCGCTGCATCAGTTTCCGCTGGCAGGACTGGATATGCTGTTCATCGAGAATGTCGGCAACCTGGTATGCCCAGCCAGCTTCGATCTCGGCCAGCATTGCAATGTCGTCCTGCTGTCGGTTACCGAGGGTGACGACAAACCGGCCAAATATCCGGTGATGTTCCGCGCCGCCGATTTGGTGCTTCTTACCAAGAGCGATTTGCTGCCGCTGCTGGATGATTTCAGTCCGGCGCGCGCCGAAGCGAATCTGCGCAACCTTGCCAGCACCGTGCCGGTGATGCAGCTTGCCGCGCGCAAGGCGCTGGGTCTGCAGCCCTGGCTGGATTGGTTGCGCAGCGAATTGGCACGGCAACGTGTGCGCGTGGGCCGCGGAGAGACTGTGCAGCCCAGGATGCATGCCGATGGCGTGCATCTGCACGAGGCGGCCAGGTGACGCTGACTGCCCAGGAGTGGCTCGCAAAGATCCGCGCGCTGCCGCTGCCGCGGCGGGTGCGCATCATGAATGTATGCGGCGGACACGAACGCTCGATTACGCTGGCGGGCATCCGGAGTGCGCTGCCCAAGACGGTGGAGCTGATTGCGGGGCCGGGCTGCCCGGTGTGCGTATGCCCGGAAGAAGATGTCTACCAGGCGATACAACTGGCGTT
The DNA here is from genome assembly GCA_043752345.1 of Nitrosospira sp. GTDB lineage: Bacteria > Pseudomonadota > Gammaproteobacteria > Burkholderiales > Nitrosomonadaceae > VFJL01. The sequence continues at coordinate 12,474 of JAYUYT010000021.1, read as the reverse complement.
GCAGGCAGATGTGATTCTGGTCGCTTTCGGCGATATGTTGCGGGTACCGGTGAACGTGCCCAAAGACGAGGTGCGTTCGTTGGAACAGGCCAAAGCCAGCGGCGCCGATATCCGGCCCATCGCCAGCCCACGTGAGGCAGTCAGGATTGCGCGGGAAAATCCGCAGCGGGCAGTGGTATTCTTTGCCGCCGGTTTCGAGACCACCACCGCACCGGTGGCAGCCATGCTGCTCGAGGGGGTGCCGGATAATCTGTCCATGCTGCTGTCGGCCAGGCGCACCTGGCCCGCAGTGGCGATGCTGCTGGATTCAGACACGCCGGGTTTCGACGGGCTGGTCGCACCCGGCCATGTTTCTACCGTGATGGGGCCGGAAGAGTGGCTGTTCGTAGTGGAAAAACACTGTATTCCCACAGCAGTTGCGGGTTTCATGCCAGTCTCGTTGCTGGCGGCGATGTATTCGGTATTACGGCAGTTGCTGGAAGGCGAGCGTTTTCTCGACAACTGCTATCCCGAACTGGTGCGCCCTGGCGGCAATCCGGCGGCACAAGCACAAATTGCACAGGCGTTGCATGTTACCGATGCCAACTGGCGCGGCATAGGCGTGATCCCCGCTTCCGGTTTCGGACTCAACCCGCGCTTCGCCCGGCATGATGCGCGCATTCAATTCCCGGATTTTGACGCAGCCGGACGCAAGCGTGCCGGGCAAATGCCGCCCGGCTGCGAATGCGCCAGCGTGGTGCTGGGCAAAATCAATCCCAACGAATGCAAGATTTACGGCCGTGCCTGCACGCCGAAATCACCGGTCGGTCCCTGCATGGTATCGGATGAAGGCGCCTGCCGGATTTGGTGGGCCGCTGGGGTCAGAACCAACGCAACGGCCGGCGACACTCAGACTCTCGACGCTTGAGGACGCTTGTTCAGAAATTCTTCCTTGCCCGTACCGCATGAACGCAAAGGATCAACAAATGGTTCAAAATGTGGAACCTGAGGCACGCCGCTGGCTGGTGACAGGGCGGGTACAGGGCGTGGGTTTTCGTCCGTTCGTTTTTCGCCTGGCGCAACGGTTCGGTTTGTCGGGGCGGGTGCAGAATCTTGCGGGCCAGGTATTGATCGAGGCCGAGGGCGAGACCTCTGTGCTCGATGCATTTGGCGCAGCGCTGCTCAGCGATGCGCCGCCATTGGCGCAAGCGGAAATGATCCGCGCCGAAAAGATTGCCTACCGCAGGCTGGATCATTTCGAAATCATGCCCAGTGCAACGACGGCGGCGCAAATCCATATGCCGCCGGATTATTTCATGTGCGCCGACTGCAGTCGGGAAATGCAGACAACGCATGAGCGACGCTATCGCTATCCCTTCATCAATTGCACCCAGTGCGGGCCGCGCTACACCCTGATCACGCAGTTGCCTTACGATCGCGCCAATACCACCATGGCGGGATTTGCATTATGTCCGGCGTGCCGCAGCGAGTACGAAAATCCACTGGACCGCCGTTTTCATGCCGAGCCAATAGCGTGTCCAGCATGCGGCCCCCAACTTTGTTTCGTCACGCCGCACAGCCAGGCTGCCGGGACTGCGGCGCTGGACGGCTGCATCGCTGCACTGCAGCAAGGCGAGATCGTGGCCGTGAAGGGTATCGGCGGTTATCACTTGCTGTGCGATGCACGCAATGCTGCGGCCATTTCCCGGCTGCGCGCCCGCAAACAGCGTCCGCACAAACCGCTGGCATTGATGTTTCCATGGCGCGGCGCAGATGGTCTGGAGCAGGTGCAGCAGGAACTGGAAACCGACACCAGCGCGCGCGCATTATTATGCGACCCGGCACGGCCGATCGTGCTGTTGCGGCGGCGCAGCGATTCGACCCTGCCGCAATCAATTGCGCCGGGGCTGAATGAAATCGGCGCGATGTTACCCTACAGTCCATTGCACCATTTGCTGATGGATGGATTGGGCGGCCCCGTGGTCGCCACCTCCGGCAACGTGAGCGGCGAGCCGGTGCTGACGGAAAATGCGGAAGCAGAACAACGGCTGGGCAACGTGACACAAATCTTTCTGCAGCACAATCGCCCGATTGCGCGTCCGGCAGACGATTCCGTGATGCGCATCGTTGCCGGGAAACCGCGCTTGCTCCGCGCCGGACGCGGGATCGCGCCGATCGAACTGGATGTTCCCGGCGGATTCGCGCGGCCGCTGCTGGCGGTCGGTGGCCACATGAAAAATACCGTTGCCCTGGGGTGGGGGAAACGCGCGGTACTTGCTCCCCACATCGGGGATCTGGATGCCCCGCGCAGTCTGGCGGTATTCGAGCAGGTCATCGCGGATTTGCAGCAACTGTACCGGGTGCAAGCGCAGGCCATCGTATGCGATGCGCATAGCAGTTATGCCAGCAGCCGCTGGGCTGCGCGCCAGGGGTTGCCGTTGATCCGCGTCTGGCATCACCATGCGCATGCCTCGGCGCTGGCGCTGGAGCATGGCCCGCAGAAGACATGGCTGATGTTTACTTGGGATGGCGTCGGTTTGGGAGAGGACGGCACGTTATGGGGCGGCGAAGCGCTGCATGGCCGCCCCGGCGCGTGGCAGAGGGTCGCATGCATGCGGCCGTTCCGGCTGCCGGGCGGGGAGCGCGCGGGGCGCGAACCGTGGCGCTCCGGCATGGCGCTGTGCTGGGAGAGCGGACTGGATGAGCAGCCATCCGCCACCGATACCACGCTGCTGAAAAAAGCCTGGCAGCAGGGACTGAATTCACCGGTCACCACCGCGGTCGGCCGGCTGTTCGATGGCGCAGCAAGTCTACTTGGTCTGATCGATAACGCGAGCTACGAAGGGCAGGCGGGCATGTATCTGGAAAGCGCCGCCGCAGGTGAGGCTGAAGCCGTGGATTTGCCGCTGGAGCAGGACGCATCCGGTCTGTTCACGGCAGACTGGCGGCCGCTGGTGCCGGCATTGCTGCGGGCAGATGTGCCAGTGGCACAAAGAGCGCTGCAGTTTCATCTGAGTCTGGCGCATGCCATCGTTGCCCAGGCGCAGCGCATGCAGGCGTTGACTCCGTTTGATCTAATAGGTCTGAGCGGCGGCGTGTTTCAGAATAAATTGCTGGCCGAATTGACAGTTGCACAGCTTGCCGCCGCCGGCTTCACTGCACACTTGCCGCAGAGACTGCCTTGCAATGACGGCGGCATCGCGCTGGGGCAGCTGGTCGAGGCAGGGCATGTCCATGGATGATACGCATATCCGTCTTGCGCACGGCAACGGTGGCAGTTACATGCGCGAACTGATCGAAACCCTGTTCGCACGGCATTTTGCCAATCCGCTGCTGGATGTGCAGACGGATGCGGCGGCATTGCCCACGATGGAAGGGGTGGTAATGATAACGACCGATGGTTTTACCGTGCAGCCGCTGGAGTTTCCGGGTGGCACCATCGGTTCGCTGGCGGTGCATGGCACCGTAAACGATCTCGCGGTGTCGGGTGCGGTGCCGCATTATCTGACACTCAATGCCTTCATTGAGGAAGGTTTCGAGATCGCCAAGCTGGAACGCATAGTCATCAGCCTTGCGGCAGCCGCGCGTGAGGCCAAGGTGGTGGTGGTGGCAGGCGATACCAAGGTGGTCCCGCGCGGTGAAGGCGGCGGCCTCTATCTCGCTGCCACCGGTGTGGGCATCCGGCCACCGCATCTGCAACTTGGTATGGATCGGGTGCAGTCCGGCGATGCGATCCTGGTAAGCGGACCAGTGGGAGATCACGGCATTGCCGTGATGCTGGCGCGCGAGCAGTTTGGTCTGCGCGGCGATCTGCTGTCGGATGCCGCAAGCGTGCTGCCTTTGACGCAGACGCTGACCGCGCTGTCTGGTCTGCGTTTCATGCGCGACCCGACGCGCGGCGGACTCGCCACGGTGATGCATGAAATCTGCCGCGCCACCGGTCTGCAAGTGAGGTTGCAGCAGACTGCGATTCCGGTACGCGGGCAAGTGGCGGCGGTATGCGAGATGCTGGGCTATGACCCGATGTTCCTGGCATGCGAAGGGCGGGTAGTGGCAGTGGTGGAGGCGGCGCAGGCAACCGCGGCATTGACGCGATTACAGGCGCTACCACAGGGGCGCGAAGCCGCGATCATCGGCAGTGTCCACGCGGGACGTGCGCAGGTGGTATTGCAAACCGAACTGGGCGGCGAGCGCATTCTGGAAGAACTGGAAGATGACCCACTGCCGCGGATTTGCTAGCGGCCTGCTGTTTAACAGACATATACTGGCACTATCTCATGGCGGAGAACGGTTTTATGCAGCCCCACGGGTTTCCTCAAATCGAACAGCAACTCGTACCCGTGTTCGAGCGGTATGGGCGTGAGGCGAACAAGCTGCTGCAAATCCTGCGCGAGGTACAGGAAATCTTTCACTTCATTCCTGCTGCGGCGATCACTTGCATTGCCGCCCATCTTGACGTGCCGAGAACGCGCGTGGAAGGCGTGGCCGGTTTCTATTCTTTCCTGTCGCTCAAGCCGGTAGGCGAATACCGCGTCCTGTTTTCCGACAATATCACCGACCAGATGCAGGGCAGCTCGGAATTGATGCGGTATTTCTGCCACAAGCTGTGGCTGGAGCCGGGCAAGGTATCGGAAGACAATCTGCTGAGCGTGGACAGCACTTCCTGCACCGGCATGTGCGACCAGGGACCGGCAGCGCTGGTCAATGGCTGGCCGCTCACCAATCTGGATCACGCGCGGCTTGATCTGATCGCGGAACTGATCCGTGGCAGGAAACCTGTTTGCGACTGGCCGCCCATGCTGTTCGAGGTCAAGGACAACATCCGCCGCGCCGGCACATTACTGGGCGAGTCTTTCAAGCCCGGCGCTGCGATCAGGGCGACATTGGCCAGGGGCAACGCTGCGACGCTGGCGGAGTTGGAAGCATCCGGGCTGCGCGGGCGTGGCGGCGCAGGTTTTTCCGTCGCCAGGAAATGGTCGATGTGCCGCGCTTCTCCGGGCGAGCAGCATTACCTGGTGTGTAATGCCGACGAAGGCGAACCGGGTACTTTCAAGGATCGCGTCCTGCTGAACAGCTACGCCGATCTGGTATGCGAAGGCATGACCGTCGGCGCGCGGATAATCGGCGCAAGCAAAGGTTTCCTGTATTTGCGCGGCGAGTATCGCTACCTGCTGCACAAACTGGAACAGGTGCTGGCGCAACGGCGGGCGGCCGGTTTATTGGGCAGGAATATCCTGGGTGAGACAGGTTTCGATTTCGATATTGAAATCCATCTCGGCGCCGGTGCCTATATCTGCGGTGAAGAATCGGCACTGATCGAGTCGCTCGAAGGCAAGCGCGGCCGCCCGCGCAATCGTCCGCCATTCCCGGTGAGCCACGGCTATCTCGACCAGCCCACGGTGGTGGATAACGTGGAAACCCTGGCCTGCGCCGCTCGGATCGCAGCACAAGGCGGCGAGTGGTTCGCCGCCATGGGTACGGCGCAATCCAGCGGCAGCAAGATTCTCAGCATTGCCGGCGATTGCGCCCGGCCGGGCATTTACGAATACCCGTTTGGCATTACATTGCACGAAATCCTCGACGACTGCGGTGCAGATGACCCCTACGCGGTGCAAGTGAGCGGACCTTCCGGCATCCTGGTTTCAGCGCAGGAATTCGGCCGCTGCATTGCCTTTGAAGATCTGCCTACCGCAGGAGCGTTCACCGTGTTCAAGCGCGGACGCGACCTGTTGCAGGTCGTACAGAATTCTGCCCACTTCTTCGCGCATGAAAGCTGCGGCTTCTGCACTCCGTGCCGCGTGGGGACGCAGTTGCAGAAAAAGATCGTGGATAAAATAGCAAATGATCACGGTACGGTCTCCGACCTGGAGGAACTGAAGCAGCTTGGCCATGTCATGCAGACCATGAGCCACTGCGGGCTGGGGCATACTGCGGCAAATCCGGTGCTGGACCTGCTGGAAAAGTTTCCGGATGCCTATCAGCATAAGCTGAAGAAGCTGGCATTCGAACCGGCTTTTGATCTGGACGGGGCATTGCAGACTGCACGCAATATTACCGGCCGGGACGATGCATGGGCGCACCTGCCATGAGCAAAAGCATGACGATCGACGGCAAAAACGTGCCGGTCAGCGACGGCCAGACCATCATGGACGCGGCGCTGGCGGCCGGGGTGTATATCCCGCACCTGTGCCACAATCCGCAATTCGAGCCACACGGCAGTTGCAAGCTGTGCGTGGTAAGCGTCAATGGCCGCAACATGACTTCCTGCACCATGCCGGCTGCGGAGGATATGGTGGTGGCAAACAATACGCACGAACTCAACCGTGACCGCAAGGCGCTGGTGCAGATGCTGTTCGTTGAAGGCAATCATATCTGTCCGGCATGCGAAGCATCGGGCAATTGCCAGTTGCAGGCGGCGGCCTATTATCTGGAGATGCTGAGTCCGCATTACACGCACTTCTATCAGCCGCGAGCAGTGGATGCGTCGCACCCCGATATTTTTCTCGACCTCAACCGCTGCATCCTGTGCGAGCTATGCGTGCGCGCCAGTCGCGAGGTTGACGGCAAGAACGTGTTCGGCATTTCCGGGCGCGGCATCGGGACGCATCTGGTGGTGAATGCCGCGAGCGGCAGACTGGGCGATACCAATTTCGCTGCAACCGACAAGGCTGCGCATGTCTGCCCCACCGGCGCGATTCTGATCAAGCGCCAGGGCTACAGGATACCCATAGGCCAGCGTACGTTCGATCACCAGAACATCAGCGAAGTGCAGATGGAACCGCTGGAGCCGGATCATGAATGAGAAGCGGAAAATCCGGCTGGCGACCTGTTCGCTGGCAGGCTGTTTCGGCTGCCATATGTCTTTGCTGGATATCGACGAGAAACTGTTCGATCTTCTGGCTATGGTCGAATTTGACCGCACGCCGTTCACCGACATCAAGCACTGCGGGCCATGCGACATCGGCATCGTCGAAGGTGGCGTGAGCAATGCGGAGAACGTGCATGTGCTCAAGGAATTCCGCAAAAACTGCAAGGTGCTGGTGGCGATCGGCGCCTGCGCCATCACGGGTGGAGTGCCCGCGCTGCGCAACAACATCGATCTGTGGGACTGCTTTCAGGAAGTATATCTGTACGAGGGCGGGCTGGAAGGAAACCAGATTCCCAACGACCCCGAGCTGCCATTGCCGTTCGACAAGGTGTATCCCGTCTATGAAGTGGTCAAAGTGGACTACTTCCTGCCGGGTTGCCCACCGTCCGCCGACACGATCTGGAAGTTTCTCACCGATCTGATCGAAGGCCGGGAGCCGAAACTGGATTCCGCAATGCTGCGTTATGATTGAATCCATTTTATGACTTTTGAACTGGAAACCGCCGCCCATCCTGAAAACCTGAAACGGATCGTGATCGAACCGGTCACCAGGGTGGAGGGGCATGGCAAAGTCACGCTGCTGCTGGATGAAGACAATCGCGTGCATCAAGCGCGCTTTCACATAGTTGAATTCCGCGGCTTCGAAAAATTCGTGCAAGGCCGTCCTTTCTGGGAAGTGCCGGTGCTGGTGCAGCGCCTCTGCGGCATCTGTCCGGTGAGTCATAATCTGGCGGCTTGCAAGGCGATGGACATGATTATCGGCGCAGCGGTTCCGGTCGCTGCCGACAAGCTGCGCCGCCTGATGCATATGGGGCAGATACTGCAGTCGCATGCCTTGCATTTTTTTCACCTGTCTGCGCCGGATCTGCTGTTTGGTTTTGATGCGGCTGCAGGAAAGCGCAATATTGCCGGGCTGGCGGCAGCTCATCCCGATATCGCCAGACAGGGGGTGGCGCTGCGCAGGTATGGCCAGGAAGTCATCCGTCTCACCAGCGGCAAGCGCGTGCATGGCACCGGGGTCATCCCCGGTGGCATGAACAAGAATTTGTCGTGTGATGAGCGCGATTATTTGCTCAAAGAAATAGACCAGATCATTGTCTGGAGCCAGGCGGCGGTGGAGCTGATCAAGACAATCTACTGCGAGCGGCCGGATTTTCATGACAGCTTCGGTTCTTACCGCTCCAGCTTCATGAGTCTGGTGCGGGCTGACGGCGCCCTGGATCTGTATCATGGCGGCCTGCGCGCCAGGGATGAGCATGGCCAGACCATTTTCGACCATGTGGATTACACCCATTACTGGGATTACATCCACGAGGAAGTGAAGTCCTGGTCCTACATGAAATTCCCGTTCATCCGTGCGCACGGCCGGGCGCAGGGCTGGTATCGGGTCGGCCCGCTGGCGCGCATCAATAATTGCGACTTCATTCCGACTCAGCGGGCGGATGCGGAGCGCAAGATCTTCAAGGAATTTGGCGGCGGCAGCGCCACCCAGGCCACGCTCGCCTATCACTGGGCACGCATGATCGAGATGCTGCATGCCGCTGAAGCGATCCAGGAATTGCTGCATGACCCTGATCTGCAGAGCGATGATCTGGTGAGCAGCGGCGCGCGGCAGTTGCATGGTGTCGGTGTGATCGAGGCGCCGCGCGGCACATTGATCCACCACTACCGCATCAACGAAGACGAGCAGATCGTGCGCGCCAATCTGATCGTTGCCACTACCCACAATAACCAGGCCATGAATGAAGCGGTGCGGCAGGTGGCGCTGCAGTATCTGGATGGCCAGCAGATCACCGAAGGCCTGCTCAACCACATCGAAGTGGCGATCCGCGCATTCGATCCGTGTCTTTCCTGCGCCACCCATGCCCTCGGCAAAATGCCGCTGGAGGTGGAGCTGCTGGATGCGACAGGGACATTGATTCAGCGCCTGATCAAGGATTCCGACGGACGGCATAGAACTTGATTGCACCACTGCTGATTTTTGCTTACGGCAACCCCAGTCGCGGCGATGATGCGCTCGGGCCTTTGCTGCTGGAGCGGCTGCAAGCACTGAATCTTGCGCATGTCGAAACGCTCACCGACTTCCAGTTGCAGGTGGAACATGCATATGATCTGCAGGGTCGGGAATGGGTGCTGTTCATTGACGCGAGTGTTTCCTGCGCGGTGCCTTATGCATTTTCACGGCTGCATGCGCAAAAGGATACCAGCTATACCACCCATGTCATGAGTCCGATGGCAGTGCTGCATGTTTATCGGGAGCTCTACGGCGAACCGCCCCCCGCCTATCTTCTGCAGGTGCGCGGGGAATGCTTTGAACTGGGCGCCGCGCTGAGCCCAGAAGCAGCAGTCAATCTGCAGACAGCCTTTGATTTGCTGCAACAACTCTGTGCTGCATCCGATTTACAGGAATGGGAGCAGTTGGCGCTGCCGCACTAAACAGTCGACAGTAGCCACACGCCGCTGGCAGCGATGACAGCGCCGAGCGTTTGCGGCAGCCGCATGCAACGGGTGCGGGTGGCGATGCCGGTCATGATGCCGGCAAGATGGAGTGCTGCGGTTGTGGCAAGAAACCCCAGTGCGTACGCTTGCGCGTCGCTGGCCCCGAACATTTCCAGTCCATGCGCGTAGCCATGGAAAAACCCGAACAAGGCCGTGATCGCAATGCTGAGTCGTGCGGGAAGCTTCAACGAGAGTGCGATGACAATTCCCAGCACCAGTACCGAAGCGGCGATGCCGGATTCAATCAGCGGCAGGAACGGGTAGATCAGCGCACATTTCGCGCCGGCTGCCATCATCAACATGAAAGCAGCAGGCAGCAGCCATATTTTGCGGCCGCCGTTTTGCGCAGCCCACAGACCCACGGCCACCATCGCGAGCAGGTGATCAAAGCCGTTGAACGGATGCAGCAGGCCGGCGCCCAATCCGGAAACATCATGACCGGGGTGGGCGAGAGCGGTGCTGCTGCCCAGCAACATCAACGCAATCAGGAATGGTGTGGGCAGTTTTCGTAGCATGGTTTTCATCCTCTACTGCTTCAAATCTTAATATCGAATTGTAGCCGCATCATGCAGGCGTGATGCGAAATTAGCAGCTTCATTTGGTACTATTCTGAATATCATGGACGATGCATATTTTACCGCACCCATTGCCCGGCATATCTGGGACGCCAAGTACCGCCACCGTGAGGGTGCTGTAGTCTGCGACGCAACCATCGCCGACAGTTGGCGGCGCATCGCGTATGCGCTGACCGCAGCGGACAGCGATGCGGGAATGTGGCAGGCACGTTTTTACGGCATCCTGCAGGATGAGCTTCCCCCGAAAAATAGTCTTCCAAGGGTGACGTACAATTGACGTTACTTTTTGGAGGAAGAAGATGCAAAAGATCCCGAAGCAGGAATATACGACCGAGTTCAAGGAACAGGCGGTCAAGCATGTGAAGATGGGGAAATCGATTGGTTTGGTGGCGAAGGAACTTGGGCTGGTAGAGCAAACGCTGCGCAACTGGGTGAAGTCGGCAGCGGCAGGCAAACTTAACGGTGCGGGTGCCAAGGTTGTCACGCCGGAACAAATGGATCTATCCCGGTTACGCGCTGAGAACGTAAGACTGAAGCGAGAATGTGAAATCCTAAAAAAAGCCACGGCGTACTTCGCGAGAGATGTAGTGTGAAGTACGCCTGGATTGATAAGCAACGGGGATTTTCTCTCACCGAGGTATGTGCGATATTGGATGTCAGCGTGAGCGGCTATCGATCATGGCAGCGTGGCGGCAAACCGAATCGCAAGCGCCTCACTGATACTCAGATGCTGGCGTTGATTCAATCTATCCATGCCGAACTTAAGGGGATCTACGGTAGTCCGAGAATGGTCCGAGAATTGCGTGACCGTGGGTTTCCGGCATCCAAGGAACGGGTTGAGCGCCTGATGCGAGAGAACGACATTCGCGCAAGGCACAAGCGGCGTTACAAGGTAACCACGGACTCCAAGCACAATCTGCCAATCGCGCCGAATTTGCTGGATCGCAATTTCAACCCGGTCGCACCTAATCAGGTCTGGACGTCTGACATCACCTATTTATGGACAGACGAAGGCTGGCTGTATCTGGCTATCGTGCTTGATCTGTTTAACCGTGAAGTGGTCGGCTGGTCGCTGAAACCCCGTATGACCGCAGACATCGTTACAGATGCGCTAACGATGGCATGGTTTCGCAAGAGACCGGTGGCAGGATTGATGCACCACTCAGATCGGGGTAGCCAATACGCCAGCCAAGTATTTCAGAGGAAGCTCAAGAAATACGGCATGATCTGCTCGATGAGTCGCAAAGGAAACTGCTGGGATACTCAGTTTAAAATACGTGAGAACGCCTACCAAATCTGACCCGTGCTGGGATTGGCCAGTTGCCTTTGCGTTGACCTGTCGATTTGGCTAGAGCGTTCCCCGAGCGTTGCCGGGCCCAATGCTTGTGACCTAATAGGAGCTTTGTAATGCACCGTGAGTGTCCTGTCCGGCAGTGGGGTTGGTGATGCGCCAACCTTGGATAAGGAGTACGAAATGGACAATCAATCTGTTCAAAACGAAGTTATTCTTGGCGTTGATACACATCTGGATACCCATGTTGCTGCAGTCATTAGTCACGCAGGCCAACTTCTGGGAACACTTGCAATGCCAACTAGTGCCGCTGGCTATTTGAAGTTGCTGAAATGGGCTCGTTCTTGGGGTTGCGTACGTCGTGCTGGCCTTGAAGGAACCGGGACATATGGGGCTGGCCTAGCTCTCATGCTACGTGAGCATGGAATTGAAGTTCTGGAGGTGAATCGCCCTGACCGGGCCAAACGAAGATTGCAAGGCAAATCAGATCCAACAGATGCTGAGAATGCAGCACGTTCCGTTCTTTCTGGAGAAACAACTTCGGTTCCAAAAACCCATTCAGGAGCCGCAGAAGCTATGCGCGTAATTTCCGTTGCCCGGCGAAGTGCAGTCAAGGCCAAGACACAAGCCATCAATCAATTGAGAGCCATGCTAGTCAGTGCACCACAAGACATTCGTGAGCGGCTGTGGAAAGCCAATCCTGAACAATGCATTGCCGGGTGTGCACATCTTCGCACCCTTGGCACCTCAATGCTCTTGCAGACGTTAGCCACAACTCTTCGCTTGTTGGCAAAACGCTGGCTTATGCTCGCAGCGGAATTAAAAAAGCTTGATGCTGCACTGGACCAACTGACAAGCCAGTATGCACCTAGACTTCGGGAGCAGTTTGGCGTCGGTCCGCAGACTGCGGCCATACTGCTTGCTGTCGCGGGAGATAATCCAGAGCGATTACATAGCGAGGCAGCACTGGCCGCGTTATGCGGAGTAAGCCCATTGCAAGCATCGTCAGGAAAAACAATACGACATCGGTTAAATCGAGGGGGTGACCGATCCGCCAATAATGCATTGTGGACCATTGCCATGGTTCGGATGAGAAGTGAGCCGCGAACACGCGCATATGTGCAACGCCGATCAGCCGACGGCATGTCCAACAAAGAAATTCGTAGATGTTTGAAGCGTTACATCGTAAGAGAACTTTATCCTTTTATCATTGCAGATTTGGGTGCCAAGACAAGTATTTCTTGACATAGGAGCGTCAATGC
>JAYUYT010000020.1:0-36211 GCA_043752345.1 Nitrosospira sp. | reverse complement strand
GGAAAGCCTCGATTTCGATTCGGTGCAGCGCGGTAACGCGGAAATGGAGCGGCGCGCGCAGGAAGTGATCGACCGTTGCTGGCAGATGGAAAGGCAGGGCGAGTCCAACCCGATTCTGTCGATACACGATGTCGGCGCAGGCGGCCTGTCCAATGCACTGCCGGAACTGGTACACGGTGCGGGACGTGGGGGACGTTTCAATCTGCGCGACATCCCCTCGGAAGAGCCGGGCATGTCGCCGCTGCAGATCTGGAGCAATGAGGCGCAGGAGCGTTATGTGCTCGTCATCGGGCCGGAGTCGCTGCCACGGTTCCGGGAGATTTGTGAGCGCGAACGCTGCCCGTTTGCAGTGGTGGGCGTGGCAACTGCGCAACAGCAACTCACCGTAATTGATCCGGCATTCGGCGAGCAGCCGCTGCCGGTGGACATGGAGCTTGCGGTGCTGCTGGGTAAGCCGCCGAAAATGACGCGCGAGGTTAGTCACATCAGCAAGGCGCTGGCGCCGTTTGACCCGGCAGGACTGGAGCTGAAGGAAGCTGCCTACCGCGTGTTGCGTCTGCCGGCGGTGGCGGACAAAACTTTTCTCATCAGCATCGGCGATCGTACTGTCGGCGGCATGACTGCGCGCGACCAGATGGTGGGGCCGTGGCAAATTCCAGTGGCGGATGTGGCGGTGACATTGATGGGCTATCAGACTTATCTGGGTGAAGCTTTCGCCGTGGGCGAACGAACGCCGCTGGCGCTGCTCGATCCTGCTGCGGCCGCGCGTATGGCGGTGGGCGAGGCCATCACCAATATCGCCGCAGCGCTGATTGAGCATATCGGCGAGATCAAGCTTTCCGCCAACTGGATGGCGGCGGCGGGGCATCCCGGCGAGGATGCAGGCTTGTATGACGCAGTCCATGCCGTAGGGATGGAACTGTGTCCGCAACTGGGAATCAGCATCCCGGTGGGCAAGGATTCCATGTCGATGAAGACAGTGTGGGAAGAGGCAGGCGGCGATCAGGCTGCGGGAATCAGGAAGGAAGTGACTGCGCCACTGTCGCTGATCGTTTCCGCTTTTGCGCGCGTGACGGATGCACGCAAGACTCTTACGCCGCAATTGCGCACGGATTGCGGCGAGACGGAACTGATCCTGATCGATCTGGGCGCAGGCAGAAACCGTCTGGGCGGGTCGGCGCTGGCACAGGTGTATAAGCAGGTGGGCAACATCGCCCCGGATCTGGACGATGCGCAGAAACTCAAAGGGCTGTTTGCCGCGCTGCAACGTTTGAATCGAGAAAACAGGCTACTTGCTTACCACGACCGTTCCGACGGCGGCCTGTTTGTGACCTTGTGCGAGATGGCTTTTGCCGGCCATGCGGGCATCACGGTCAATCTCGATCAATTGTGTTTCGATGCGCTCGCCAGCGATGTGGATGGTTGCGAACTGAGACCGGAGATACTGGGTGGCAGGACGCGGGAGCGCACCCTGTCGGTGCTGTTCAACGAGGAACTCGGGGCGGTAATCCAGATAAAAACGGAGCAGCATCAGGCCGTGCTGGAAATTCTGGCAGAAGCCGGTTTGCGCGATATGAGTTTTGTCATCGGCGGTCTCAACGGCAGGGATGAAATCCAGTTCCTGCGCAACAACAAACCGGTATTCGCCGAGCAGCGTGTCGATTTGCAGCGCGCCTGGTCGGAGACCGCTTATCAGATGCAGAAGTTGCGCGACAATCCGGCGTGTGCGCAGCAGGAATACGATCGCATTCTCGATGCCGCCGATCCCGGTCTGCACGTGCATTTGAGTTTCGACGTGAACGACGACATAGCCGCGCCTTACATTCACAGCGGGGTCAGGCCGAAAATCGCCATTTTACGCGAACAGGGCGTGAACGGTCAGGTGGAAATGGCCGCAGCCTTTGACCGGGCGGGCTTCGCCGCGACCGACGTGCACATGAGCGACATCATCGCGGGACGTGTTTCGCTGCAGGATTACCAGGGCCTCGCCGCATGCGGCGGATTTTCCTACGGCGACGTGCTGGGAGCAGGAGAGGGCTGGGCAAAATCAGTTCTGTTCAACCGGCGCGCGCGCGACGAATTCGAAATGTTTTTCCGGCGTGCTGACACCTTTGCGCTGGGCGTCTGCAATGGCTGTCAGATGATGAGCAATCTGCACGAAATCATTCCTGGCGCCGAGCATTGGCCACATTTCGTGCGCAACAAATCCGAGCAGTTTGAAGCGCGCTTCGTCATGGTGGAAGTTCAGCAAAGTCCCTCGCTGTTTTTCTCCGGCATGGCTGGCAGCCGCATGCCTATTGCTGTTGCACATGGCGAGGGCTATGCGGAATTTGCCGACGAGAAAAAGTTGTCAGCCGGCTCGCCGCTGGTTGCATTGCGTTTTGTCGACAATCGCGGCAAGCCCACCGAGATTTATCCGCTCAATCCCAATGGTTCGCCCCAGGGCATAGCCGGCATGACCACGCCCGATGGCCGTTTCAGTATATTCATGCCGCATCCGGAACGGGTGTTTCGCGCTGCGCAGCATTCGTGGCACCCCGCTGGGAGCGAAGCGGAACCGGGGGCGGGAGGCGGGATTGAGTGGCATGAAGATGGTCCGTGGATGCGGATGTTCAGGAACGCGAGAAAATGGCTGGGGTGAGCATGGACATAACTTACGCTGCGGGGTATCCGGCATGACAATTTTCAGAAGTGCGCTAGGTAGCGGATTTTTCGCTGGTGCCTTGCTTGTGCTCAGTGCTGGCTCCAGCCTTGTGCTGGCGCAGGCGAAATCCGCCAACAAGGACGCTACGGATTGTGCTCCGGTGGCAAGCTGGGTGGTGCCTGGCGGCAAGAAGGTAACCAGCACCGAAATCATTGCGCGCGCGGCAAAACAATCGGTGGTGCTGCTCGGCGAGACGCACGATAACCTGGAGCATCACCGCTGGCAGTTGCAGATGCTGGCCGCACTGCATGCCGTGCGCCCCGACATGGTGATCTGTTTCGAGATGTTCCCGCGCCGGGTGCAGAAAGCGCTCGATCGCTGGGTGGCGGGTGAACTCTCCGAAACCGAGTTTCTTGCCGCAGCAGACTGGGACGCGGTGTGGAACACGGAGGCAAGTTATTATTTGCCGCTGTTCCATTTCGCGCGCATGAACCGGATACCGATGCTGGCACTTAACATCGATACGCGTCTGCGGCGGGAGATTTCCGCGAAGGGTTTCGACGGTGTGGCGGAGAGCGAACGTGAAGGCGTGACGCGCCCGGCTGCGCCGAACATTGCCTACCTCGATTACCTGCTGCCGATATACCGGGAACACGAACGCGAGGGCAAGAAAAAATCTGAAACCAGCCGCGACGACCCAGATTTCCGGCGTTTTGTCGAGAGCCAGCAGTTGTGGGATCGGGCGATGGCGCAAGCGATCCAGCGCGCGCTGGATCGGCCGGGGCGTCCGCTGGTGGTCGGGATCATGGGTGCAGGACACATCAAGCATGGCTATGGCGTTCCGCATCAGTTGAAAGACCTCAAAGTCGCAGATGTTGCCATGCTGTTGCCATGGGACAGTGGCAAGGCGTGCGGACAGCTTGTCGCGGGTATGGCCGACGCAGTATTCGGTGTCGCGCCGTTTGTCGCGCACGTGCAGCAGCACCAGCGGCTGGGCATCCGCTTTGAGATGGCAGCGGAAGGCGGTGCACGGGTGCTGCAGATCGAGAAAGGCAGCATTGCCGAAATATCCGGTTTGCGTGACAGCGATGTGCTGCTGGAAGTGGCAGGGGTGGCGGTCAAGCAGACCGGTGATGTGGTCACAGCGGTCAAGCGCCAGGCACCCGGCACATGGTTGCCGCTCAAGGTGAAGCGCGGCAGCGAGCTAATCGAAATCATCGCCAAATTTCCGGCAGCGGAACGGTGAGTCTGTCGATATCGAGGGTCAGGAGTGTTACATGCATCCTGCTCGCGGCCCTTGTGGCAACTGGCGCAGCCGCAGCGGCAAGTGCCACTACTGCAGTCGAATATGATATTGCCGTACGCATAGATCCGGTTGCGCGCCGCATTGAAGGGCGCAGCGTCATCACGGCGGCAGCGGCGGGCGAGTTGATGCTGGTGCTGGGCCGCCGTTTCGAAGTGACGCATGCGCTCATCGATGGGGTGCCTCTGGGGGCATCTGCTGCAGGCACCGTCAATATGCATGCCTGGCGAATTGCGCGCAGTCAGCGTGGGCCGCGCCGTATTGAAGTCCATTGGCGCGGTGAATTTGCGCCGCTGGATACCTCACTCGATCATCGGCAGACGCTTGGCAGGATCGAAGCGGCGAGTAGCGCGGCCGGCACCTTTCTGCCTGATTCCAGCGGCTGGTATCCGCACCTGGCCGGAACGCTCGCGCGTTACCGAGTGAGCCTGGAACTGCCGCCGGGGCAGCGCGGTCTGGTGGCAGGCCGCTTGCTCGAGGAATCCGACACAGCCGAAGGCTATCGCGCTCGCTTCGAATTCCCCTTTCCCGCTGAAGGCATCGATCTCATGGCCGGTCCTTACACGGTGGAGACCGACACCATGCGTGGTGCGGGCGGCAAGCCGATCCAGCTGCGAACCTATTTCCATCCGCAAATTGCGGAGCTTGCGCGCAAGTATCTCGATGAAGTAAAGGGTTACGTTGAATTCTACGAGACCTGGATAGGCGAGTATCCATTTACCGAATTCAGCGTGGTATCGAGTCCGACCCCGACCGGTTTCGGCATGCCGACGCTCACTTATCTCGGCATTGAAGTGCTGCGCTTGCCGTTCATCCGCGCCACCTCACTTGGCCATGAGGTGCTGCACAACTGGTGGGGCAACGGTGTTTATCCCGATTATGCGCATGGCAACTGGTCCGAGGGGCTGACCACCTTCATGGCGGACTATGCCTACAAGGAGCGCGAAGGACCCGAAGCCGCGCACGAGATGCGGCTGGGCTGGTTGCGTGATTTTGCTGCACTGGCGCCCGGGCAGGATGCGCCGCTGGCTGCATTTACCTCGCGCACGCACGGCGCCTCGCAGATCGTCGGTTATAACAAGGCAGCGATGATGTTCCTGATGCTGCGCGACCAGCTTGGACGCGACACTTTCGACCGTGCCTTGCAGTTGTTCTGGCGCGAGCAGCGCTTCCGTGTCGCCACGTGGGTGGATTTGCAGCGTGCATTCGAGACCGCATCCGGCCAGGATCTGCGGGTGTTTTTTGAGCAGTGGTTGACGCGTGCGGGTGCGCCGACAGTACGCATCGCAGAAGCGGTTCGTACGCGTTCAGACGCGGGTCACCGCGTGACGGTCACGCTGGAGCAAACGGCACCTGCATATCGTATGCGCGTGCCGGTTGCGCTGCGTAGTGAAGCGGGTGAGGAAATCCGGGTGCTTGATCTGGAGCGCGGACGTCAGACGTTTACGCTGGAACTGCGCACCCGACCGCTGGCGGTGGCACTCGACCCGGATTTGCGGTTATTCCGGCGCCTGCTGCCGGACGAAGCCCCGCCGATTCTGCGCCAGGTCATGGTGGACCGGACGGTGGCAACCATTCTGTTGTCGGAAAGCGGCGAGGCGCATACCGCCGCCGAGATGCTTGCGACAAAACTGCAGAACCGTGCCCCAAGAATAATTTCTGCGGCGAATGGCCTGCCCGCAGTGCCGACACTGGTGATAGGCCTGCATGAGCAGGTCGATGCATGGCTTGCATCCCGGCAGTTGCCTGCGCGCCCGGAGATCGTGCAGGGTAAGGGTTCGGCGCAGGCCTGGGCAGTAAGCCGTCCACAGGGTGCGACGCTTACGCTCGTATCCGCTCGCGATGCTGGCGCGCTCGCGGCGCTGGTGCGACCGCTGCCGCATTATGGCCGGCAGAGTTATATTGTCTTCGACGGTGCCAAGATGATCGAGCGCGGCACGTGGCCGATGCGTGTGCAAGTGATGAAACTCGAATAAAAGAAGCCGGGAAACTCGAATGATCCGGCTTGTCGTCTGTCAAAGCCTGATACTGGGTTTTTTCTTTTCCCGTTTCTGGTATGGGTTTTTTGTTAAAATACGCTTTTAATTTCTTAATTTAGTGGAGTATTTGATGGCTGTCGAAAGAACTTTATCCATTATCAAACCGGATGCAGTGGCAAAAAATGTGATTGGACAAATCTATTCCCGTTTTGAAGGTAACGGCTTGAAAATCATTGCTGCGCGCATGCTGCGCCTCTCCCAGGCCGAAGCCGAGGGGTTTTACGCGGTGCATCGCAGTCGCCCGTTTTTCGGCGATCTGGTGAAATTCATGATTTCCGGACCGGTGATGGTGCAGGTGCTCGAAGGTGAAGATGCGATCAGGAAGAACCGTGATCTGATGGGAGCAACCGATCCGAAAAAGGCAGAGAAAGGAACCATTCGTGCGGATTTTGCCGACAGCATAGATGCCAATGCCGTACATGGCTCTGATGCAACAGAAACAGCAGCGGTCGAGATCGCTTATTTTTTTCCTGCGCTGAACATTTATTCCCGCTGATAATGAGCCGTGGTTCGACATCATGACGGTTAATCTGCTTGATTTTGGTGCGGAGGGGCTTGCCGGTTTCTGTGCGGGAATTGGGGAAAAGCCATTTCGCGCCAGGCAGTTGCTGCGCTGGATTCACCAGTCCGGGGTAGCGGATTTTGCCGGCATGAGTGACTTGGCGAAAGTGTTGCGGGAAAAGCTTGCCGCAACCGCAGTGGTCGAGCCGCCTCGGGTTATCAGTGACCATATCGCCAGTGACGGCACCCGCAAGTGGCTGTTGTCGGTGGACGCGGGCAATGGCATCGAGATGGTTTTCATCCCTGAAACCAACCGTGGCACGCTATGCATTTCCAGTCAGGTGGGCTGTGCGCTGGCATGTACTTTCTGCTCCACTGGCAGGCAGGGTTTCAATCGCAATCTGACGGTGGCGGAAATCATCGGCCAGCTATGGTGGGCAAATAAAGCAGTGGGAGGGGATTCCGGCAGCGAGGAAACGGAAGGCCATATAAACCCGCAGGAAGCGATTCAATCCACAGGCCGTCGTGCCATCAGCAATGTGGTATTTATGGGCATGGGTGAGCCGCTGGCCAATCTTGAGAATGTAGTAACAGCACTTGACCTGATGCTGGACGACAATGCCTACGGGCTGTCGCGGCGGCGTGTGACAGTGAGCACTTCCGGCCTGGTTCCGGCGATGGATCGGTTGCGCGAGCGCTGTCCAGTGGCGCTGGCGGTATCGCTGCATGCTCCCAACGATGCGTTGCGTGACCAGTTGGTGCCGATCAACCGGAAATATCCGCTCAAGGAATTATTGGCAGCGTGTCAACGCTACCTGCAATCCGCGCCCAGGGATTTCATCACTTTTGAATACGTCATGCTGGCTGGAGTCAACGACAGCATCGGCCATGCGCGCGAACTGGTGCAACTGGTGAAGGACACGCCCTGTAAATTCAATTTGATCCCGTTCAATCCGTTTCCCCATTCCGGCTACCAGCGTTCATCGCCGGAAGCAGTGCAGCTGTTTCGTGATGTGCTGATGCAGGCTGGATTGGTGACGACGGTGCGCAAGACTCGCGGCGATGACATTGCCGCTGCCTGCGGCCAGCTTGCGGGCCAGGTGCTGGACAAGACCCGGCGCGCGCAGCGGACAGGTCGCGAAAGCATGCAAGCGACCAGATGAGACAAGTTTCGATAGGTCTGTTCATTGCGCTGTTGATACTGACGGGCGGATGTGCCCAACAGCCGGTTCAGGAAGGGTTGGTGTCGGAGCAATTCCTGAGCATTGAACAGCAAAGCGCAAAAATACATACTGAACTGGCTGCGGAATATTACAGCCGAGGTCAATTTGTGGTGGCGCTGGAAGAGGTGACCGAGGCATTACGTTCCGATTCCAAATACGCACCTGCGCATAATGTACTGGGGCTGATTTACATGGATTTGCGCGAAGACAGGCTGGCGCAGAAGAATTTCGAACAAGCATTGAAAATTGCGCCCAATGATCCTGAAGCGCATAACAACTATGGCTGGTTTTTATGCCAGCGCAGGCCGGAACGAATGGATCAGGCGGTGAAGCATTTCATGGAGGCATTGAAGAATCCGCTTTATTCGACGCCGGAGAAACCGTATAACAATGCTGGAATCTGTGTGTTGAGCCGTGGCGATTACAAGAACGCAGAAGAATTTTTCCAGAAAACACTGGCGTTCAGGCCAGCAGATTCGCAGGCATTGATCGGAATGGCTGAAGTCAATTTCAGAAGCGGCAATCTGGCGGCAGCCAAAGCGAATCTTTCACGGCACATGCAGGTTTCAGTGCCGACCGCAGAAAGTCTATGGTTGGGGATATTGATTGAACGCAAGACCGGGGATCGCCATGCTGAGGCCAGCTATACCATGCAGTTACAAAAACGATTCCCGGATTCCAAGGAAGCAACAGCGCTACGTGAGGGCAGATTCGAGTAATGGATGCTACTGACAACAATGATAACAGCTTGGCCGAAACAGAGCCGGTTGAAGTAAAACAGAGTATCGGGCAACTGCTACAGGCAGCGCGGCTGGCCCGCGGCTTAAGCATCGAGGATGTGGCGCGGCATCTGCGACTATCGGTACGGCAGATCACTGCGCTGGAAGGGGATGATCACGCCAAGCTTTCAGGTGGTACATTTTTGCGCGGTTTTGTGCGCAATTATGCCAAGCTGGTGCAGATGGATGCGACTCCTTTACTGGAATTGTTGCAGCAGTCGCTACCGCCTGTTTCGAGCCAGACTATTGCGCGCCGGACTGAAAGAATTCCTTTTCCGTCAGATCAGAGATCATGGGGACGTAGCTTGATTATTGGCGGAGTGGTGGTTGTGGTGCTGCTGTTTCTGATTTATGAAATTTATCGCGGTAATGAAACGGTGCCGCAGCCGGTAGCGCAGGTTGCAACCAAGGCCGAAGCCGAAAACGAACTAGCAGTGGCGCAAGCGCAATCTGAATTATTACCCACAACACTCAATGATGCTGACCCGGTGCCGCCTGCACAAGAGATTGCACCGGTCCAGCAGAGAAACAGCAATCCGTTGCCGCAGCCGCAGGTTGCGGCGATAGCGGCTCCCCCTGATTCGGTGAATAAGGGAGAAGGCGTGCTTCGTTTTGCGTTTGCGCAAGAATCATGGGTTGAGGTCAATGATGGCGCGAGCAAGATGATTTTTTCACAGCTTAATCCTGCTGGCAGCGAACAGGTAATTCGCGGCAAGGTACCACTCTCTGTGGTAATCGGGAATGCCGCCAACGTCAAGCTGGTTTACAACAACAAGCCGGTGAATTTGGTGCCACATACCAATACCAATGGGGGAGTGGCACGGCTGTCGCTCGAATGATTTTTCATATTTCATAAAACTTACTTACCTACCATAACCATGTCACAGAATATTTGTTCCACGCACCGCCGACCGAGTGTCGGCGTCCGAGTTGGATCGGTCACCATTGGTGGTGGTGCCCCGGTAGTGGTGCAATCCATGACCAATACCGATACCGAAAATGAAGTTGCCACCGCGATACAGGTGGCGCAACTTGCGCGCGCTGGCTCGGAATTGGTGCGCATTACGGTCAATACCGCCATAGCGGCGCAAGCGGTGCCTGCCGTGCGTGCACGCCTCGATGACATGGGCTGTCATGTGCCGCTGGTGGGCGACTTCCATTTCAACGGACATAAATTGCTGACGGAATATCCGGACTGTGCCAGGGCACTGGCAAAATACCGCATCAATCCTGGTAATGTGGGGCACGGCAGGAAACGTGATGAACAGTTTTCCGCCATGATCGAAACGGCCTGCAAGTATGACAAGCCGGTGCGCATCGGGGTCAACTGGGGCAGTCTGGACCCCGAATTACTGGCGCGCATCATGGACGAGAACGCGCGCTCCAAGGATCCGCAGGATGCAGGATACGTCATGCGCGAGGCCCTGATCACTTCCGCACTGGAAAGTGCCGCCAGGGCCGAAGAAATCGGTCTGGGCCGCGACCACATCGTGCTGTCGTGCAAGGTAAGCGGGGTGCAGGACCTGATTGCAGTTTATCGCGATCTGGCGGCGCGTTGCGATTACGCCCTGCACTTGGGGCTGACCGAAGCAGGCATGGGTTCGAAAGGGATTGTTGCTTCTACCGCTGCACTGGCAGTGCTGTTGCAGGAAGGTATCGGCGACACCATCCGCATATCATTGACGCCAGAGCCAGGTGGTGACCGTACCCGCGAAGTAATCGTGGCACAAGAGATTCTGCAGACCATGGGTTTGCGCGCATTTGTGCCGATGGTGGCAGCATGTCCCGGTTGCGGGCGCACCACCAGCACCTATTTTCAGGAACTGGCGGAAAATATCCAGAGCTATGTGCGCAGCCAGATGCTGGTGTGGCGTGAGCAATACGAAGGCGTGGAAAATATGACGCTGGCGGTGATGGGCTGCGTGGTCAATGGTCCCGGCGAAAGCAAGCATGCCAATATCGGCAT
Source organism: Nitrosospira sp. (assembly GCA_043752345.1). Lineage (GTDB taxonomy): Bacteria > Pseudomonadota > Gammaproteobacteria > Burkholderiales > Nitrosomonadaceae > VFJL01. The sequence goes on along the minus strand of JAYUYT010000020.1, from coordinate 25,756 downwards.
CAGTCTGCCAGGTTCGGGAGAGAAACCAGTGGCACCGGTTTTTGTCGATGGGCAGAAAACCGTGACTCTCAAAGGTGACAATATTGCCGGAGAGTTTCGTCAGATCGTTGACGAGTACGTGCAGGCAAAATACCCGAAGAAATCAGGCAATGGCTAGAACCATCCAGGCCATCCGCGGGATGAACGACATCCTGCCTGACCAGGCGCATCATTGGGAATTCTTTGAGCAGACCGTGCGTGAATGGGCGGCAGCTTTCGGTTACCGCAACATCCGTTTGCCGATTGTCGAACAGACCGACCTGTTTGTACGTTCCATCGGGGCGGTGACCGACATAGTCGAGAAGGAGATGTACACCTTTCTGGATCACCTCAACGGCGAGAGTTTGACGCTGCGTCCTGAAGGTACCGCTTCCTGTGTGCGTGCAGCACTGGAACATAATTTGCTGTATGCGGGACCGCAAAGGTTGTACTACTCTGGCCCGATGTTCCGCCATGAACGTCCGCAGAAGGGACGTTACCGGCAGTTTCACCAGGTGGGTGTGGAGGCCCTGGGATATGGCGGGCCGGATATCGATGCCGAGCACATCGTCATGTGCGCAGAGTTATGGAATAGACTGGGTATAGCCGATGTACGTCTGGAGATCGGCACATTGGGCAGCATTGAATCGCGCGCCGTACACCGGACGCGATTGATCCATTATCTGGAGCAGCATCTGGGCAAGCTTGACGACGATGCCCACAGGCGTCTGCACAGCAATCCGTTGCGGATACTCGACAGCAAAAATCCGGAAATGCAGCAGATCATAGACGGCGCACCGCGCCTGCTGGATGACCTGGATGAGGATTCGCTCAAGCATTTCGAGGAGTTGCAGCGCGCCCTGCGCAGCCAGGGGGTTGATTTCGAGATCAACCCGCGGCTGGTGAGAGGATTGGATTATTACAATCGCACCGTGTTCGAGTGGGTCACCGACAAGCTCGGTGCGCAAGGTACGGTGTGCGCTGGTGGGCGCTATGATGGACTGGTGGAACAGATTGGTGGCAAGTCGACGCCAGCCTGTGGATTTGCCATGGGTGTGGAGCGTTTGCTGGCGCTGATGCTGGAATGCGGCAAGGACATACCCCATGCCGTAGCGGATGTATACGTGGTACATCAGGGTGAAGCTGCAACCGGATTTGCCTGGGAAGCCGTGAGATACTTGCGTGCAGCGGGCCTCAAAGCCATTCTGCATTGCGGTGACGGTAGCTTCAAGGCGCAGATGAAAAAGGCTGATGTCAGCGGCGCACGTTTTGCCGTCATTATCGGCGATGATGAAGCGCAGGCCAGGGAAATAAGCATCAAACCATTGCGTGAAGCAGCAGAGCAGGTGAGAGTGGGGTTGGCGGAAGCGGCGGATCTGCTTAAACAGATTTAAATCAGAGAAATTCTTCAACTTATTCAGGAAGCGAAATGGCGACATATGATCTGGAAGAGCAGGAGAAAATAGACCAACTGAAATCCTGGTGGGAGTCGTACGGCACAGTGGCGATCGTGGTAGTGGCAACTTTCATTGCTGGCATTGTCGGCACGCAAGTGTGGAAGCATTACCAGAAACAGCAAATAGAGCAAGCTGCGGAATTGTATGCCTCGCTGCAACGGATCGAAGAAAGTGGCGACCCGAAGAAGATTGGTGATGCGGCCCATTTGCTGATGGAAGGTTTTCCTTCCAGCGGTTATGCTCCGCGTGCCGCATTGATTTCAGCGCGAGCGAGCTTTGATGCTGGAGATATGCAGAATGCCAGAGGTCGGTTGCAATGGGCATTGGACCATGCCAAAGAGGATGAATTGAAAGATCTCGTACGGTTGCGATTAGCAGGATTATTGCTGGGCGAGAAAAAATATGATGAGGCGCTGAAGCTAGTGGAAGACAAGCATAGCGAATCCCTTAACGGTCTTTATGCAGATCGCAAAGGCGATGTCCTCACTGCTGCGGGCAGAGTTGCCGAAGCGCGCATAGCCTATCAAATGGCGCTCGATAAGACCAACACACAGAGCGCTTATTACAATATCATCCAAATGAAGATGGATGCTCTGGCAGAGACCAAGTAGCGTCCGTGAGTAGATCCACAACCAAGACTATTGGCATCATTCCGCGGCATCTCTTCCTGCTGGTATTGCAATTGGCGCTTGCCGGTTGCGCCAGCGTCGTTGAACATCTGAGGAGTGTTACCGACCTAGATGTAGCGCCGATCATCGGTCTGTTCACACCCAAGGAACCCGAGATTAGTGCAGAGCAGGTTGCCCGCCTGAAGCTGATTGCCGCTATGCGCCCATTGTGGCAGAGCAGCGTTGACGAGAGTAAGGTGGCGATACTTTCACCAGTATCCGCAAATGGCGCGGTTTATGCCGCCAATACCGAGGGACGGCTCGTGCGCCTTGATTCTGCTACAGGCAGGCAAGTGTGGAGCATAGACACTAAACACAAACTGTCGGGTGGCGTGGGTGTGGGCGAGGGGATGATACTGGTCGGGACTTTCAAAGGCGAAGTACTGGCACTTGATGATACAGGCAAGTCATTGTGGAAAGCACAGGTTTCCAGCGAGGTGCTGGGCCCGCCGCAGGTGGATAGCGGGGTAGTGCTGGTACGCACTGGCGATGGCAGAATTTTTGGCCTGGATGCTGCCAATGGCAAACGTAAATGGATGTACCAGGGCGCTACCCCGGCACTGGCTGTACGCAACCCTAGTCGGGTATTGATCAAGCATGGTGCGGTATTCGCCGGATTTGCCGGCGGCAAACTGGTAGCGCTGAATCTATCCAATGGCAACGTAAACTGGGAAGCGACCGTATCGCGGCCACGTGGCGCCACGGAATTGGAGCGCATCACGGATATCACCAGTCTGCCGGTGGCCGATGAATGGCAGATATGTGCCGTAGCCTATCAAGGTCGTGTCGCTTGCTTTGAAATCAGAAATGGCAATCAGATTTGGGCGCGGGATGTGTCCAGCAGTGCCGGCCTGGCCATGGACGATGCTTATATTTATCTAAGCGAAGAGCGGGGTGCGGTGATTGCTTACACTAAAAGCAATGGCACCACCGTGTGGAGACAAGACCTACTCAGTGGTCTCAGATTAACTATGCCTATCGTGTCCGGGACCCGTGTGGTGGTAGGTGATTCCCAGGGTTATGTAAATTTCCTCAGACATGATGACGGCGCGATCGTCATCCGCGCTGCCACTGACGAAGGCCCCATCCTCGCCCATCCGGAGCTCCTGTCCAATGGGATTTTGGTGCAGACCCGGAAGGGTGGGCTTTACGCGTTCGGCATACAATAGACAAGTACAATCATGAAACCTACTCTTGTCCTGGTTGGACGACCAAATGTCGGCAAATCAACGCTATTCAATCGCCTGACGCGTAGTCGCGATGCGATCGTTGCGGATATTCCGGGGCTGACGCGAGACCGTCATTATGGTCATGGCAGGTTGGGCGATAAACCGCATCTGGTAGTAGATACCGGCGGCTTCGAGCCAGCGGCAAAGGATGGCATCCTGCACGAAATGGCCCGGCAGACTCTGCAGGCAGTGGATGAGGCCGACATGGTGTTGTTCATTGTCGATGGCAGACAGGGCGTGGCAGCGCACGACAAAATAATCGCCGAGCAATTGCGTAAAACCGGCCGCAAAATTCTGCTGGTGGTGAACAAAACCGAGGGCATGGCGACTTCTGTCGTCACCGCTGAATTTCACGAGCTGGGTCTGGGTGAGCCCTGTGCTGTTTCCGCCGTTCATGGCGACAATGTGAATGAACTGGTAGAACTGGCACTGGCGGATTTCCCCGAACAGCAAGAGGAAGAAGAAAAAGACAAGCACCCCAAGATTGCCATCGTGGGACGCCCCAATGTCGGTAAATCCACACTGGTGAATACGCTGCTCGGAGAGGAGCGCGTGATAGCTTTTGATCAGCCCGGCACCACCCGCGATAGCATCTATATTGATTTTGAGAGCGACGGACGGCGCTATACTTTGATCGATACTGCGGGTTTGCGCCGGCGCGGCAAGGTGCAGGAGGTTGTCGAGAAATTCTCAGTGGTAAAAACCCTGCAGGCAGTGGAAGATGCCAATGTGGTCGTGCTGGTACTGGATGCGAGCAACGAAATTTCCGACCAGGATGCGCATATTGCCGGATTCATTCTGGAAGCGGGGCGTGCGCTGGTGCTGGTGGTGAACAAGTGGGACGGTCTGGACGAATATCAGCGTGACAACATCAAGCGCGAGATTGCCCGGAAACTTGCCTTTCTGCTGAGTTTTTCCAAACCCCACTACATTTCAGCACTACATGGCAGCGGCATGAAGGGACTGCTGCCGTCAATTGACACTGCGTATGCAGCCGCGATGGCGAAACTGCCTACTCCCAAACTCACCCGTACCCTGCTGGCGGCGGTAGAAAAACAGGCGCCACCACACACCGGTGTGTCCCGTCCCAAGTTGCGCTACGCTCATCAGGGCGGCTCCAATCCGCCGCTGATCATAATCCACGGCAGCGGTCTTGACCACGTGGCGGAAACCTATCGGCGCTACCTTGAAAACACTTTCCGTGCAGTCTATCGGCTCGAAGGCACACCGCTACGGGTTGAATTCAGGTCGAGCAGTAATCCCTATGCCGGCAAGAAACCCGCACCATTAAGCGAAGCCGAAGCAAAACAGGCCCATCGCCGCCGCCGCTATGGCAGAAAGAAATACGGTTGATCAGGGAAGTTCGGAAAGTAAAACCCGGGACGCGTTTGTGCCAGCTAATGCAATATCCGCGGCACACTTAAAATGAATTCGGGAATGGTTGCATCGAAGTAGAGACCGTCTTCGGCCACCATCTGATAACTGCCTTTCATTGAACCCACTGGCGTGGAGAGAGCGGTGCCGCTGGTATATTCAAAACTGTCGCCGGGCTTGAGCAGCGGCTGTTCCCCCACTACGCCCAACCCCCGCACCTCCTGCACACTACCGCCGCCATCCGCAATGATCCAATGGCGGCTGATAAGCTGTGCTGCGACCGAGCCGGTGTTGGCGATGGTGATGGTGTAGGCGAATACATAACGGTCGATGACTTCATCCGACTGTTCCGGAAGATAGGCGGTGCGGACCGTCACATTAAGTTCGTATTTTTTACTGTCAGCCATGTCAGCATTGCACACTATTTTCTGCACCACGGCAAGGAGTGCTTGAAAAATATTCTGCGGCGATGAAGCCGTTGGCGCGTGACAACCATTTGCGGTTAAAATGACGCTTTTATTATAAGGAAGTGGTTCATGGCCAACTATCGCATCGCTCCGAGCATTCTCTCTGCAAACTTCGCCAAACTGGGCGAGGAAATCACCGCTGTTATCGCTTCCGGCGCGGATATCATACATTTTGACGTGATGGACAATCATTACGTCCCCAATCTCACCATTGGTCCGCTGGTATGTGAAGCGATCCGCCCCTTGACCAAGGCAATCATCGACGTGCATCTGATGGTGGAGCCGGTGGACCGGATTGTTCCCGACTTTGCCAAGGCTGGAGCCAACATCATTTCTTTTCACCCGGAAGCATCCAGGCATATCGACCGCACCATCGGGCTGATCAAGGAGCAGGGCTGCAAGGCCGGGCTGGTGTTCAATCCCGCAACCCCTTTGCATTATCTCGATCACGTGCTGGACAAGATCGATCTGGTGCTGATCATGTCGGTCAATCCCGGGTTTGGCGGACAGAAATTCATCCCCGAAGCATTGAACAAGCTGCGCGCAGTGCGCGCGCGGATTGATGCCTGCGGCAGGGACATCATGCTGGAAGTGGACGGTGGCGTGAAAGTGGACAATATCGCTGAAATCGCCCGGGCTGGCGCCGATGCCTTTGTTGCCGGTTCCGCCATTTTCAGCGCGGCCAAGGACAGCGATCCGCACCGTTACGACACGGTCGTGGGTGCATTGCGCGCCGAGCTGGCAAAGGTTTAGCCGCAACAATGAGTAAAGTTTTCCCGCACGCTGCCGCATCTGCAGCGCAAACGGGATCACTCCTGCCGGTCAAGGCCGTGATGATCGATCTGGACGGTACCTTGCTCGACACGGCGGCCGATCTTGCTGCTGCCGCTAACAGCATGCTGCGGGAATTGGGTAGAGCAGAGCTGCCGCTTGCGACCATCCAGTCCTACATCGGCAAGGGCATCCAGAAACTGGTGAAGCGCACGCTTACCGGCAGCCTTGACGGTGAGCCGGATGCGGCCTTGTTTGCCAAGGCGATGCCGATTTACGAACGCGAATATGCCAATACCCTGTGCGTCAACACGCATCCTTATCCGGGCGTGGTGGAGGGGTTGAACGCTTTGCGGGAAACAGGCTTCCGGTTGGCGTGCATTACCAACAAGGCCGAGGCTTTCACTTTGCCGCTGCTGCGTGCCACCGGCCTGCGGGATTATTTCGAGATGGTCCTGTCCGGCGACAGTCTGCCGAAAAAGAAACCCGATCCGCTGCCCCTGCTGCATGCCTGCAAGCATTTCGGCATCCTGCCGCATGAGATGCTGCTGATCGGCGACTCGCTCAACGACGCGGAAGCTGCGCGCGCAGCGGGCTGCCATGTGTTCTGCGTACCCTATGGCTACAACGAAGGACGGGATGTGCGTGAACTCAAGTGCGATGCTGTCGTCACGTCCATTGACGCAGCCAGCAGACTGATCTGCAAGCCGTCATGACCGAAACCGAATTCAACCGGCTGGTGACGCAAGGCTACAACCGTATTCCGGTGGTACTGGAAACCTTCGCCGATCTCGACACGCCGCTGTCGGTTTATCTTAAGCTTGCCAACCGACCTTATTCGTATCTGCTGGAGTCGGTGCAGGGCGGCGAGCGCTTCGGGCGCTATTCTTTCATCGGCCTGCCTGCCACCACCCGCATTGAAGCGCGCGGCAATCATCTCAGCATCATCAATGCTGCCGGGTCGCAGGAAAGCGAAGTGGATGACCCGCTGACTTTTGTCGAATCCTACCTGGCACACTTCAAGGCAGCGCTCTACCCGGGTTTGCCGCGTTTCTGCGGCGGTCTGGCGGGTTATTTCGCTTATGACGCAGTGCGTTACATCGAGCACAAGCTTGCTGGCCACGCCCGGCCTGATACGCTCAATACTCCCGATATACTGCTGCTGCTGTCCGAAGAACTAGCGGTGGTGGACAATCTTTCCGGCAAGCTGTATCTCATCGTTTATGCCGATCCGGCTGAAGCCGACGCCTACCAGGCCGTGCAGACACGCCTGAAGGAATTGCTGGCACTGCTGCGTCGGCCATTAGAGATTCCACTGGCAGCGCCGAGCAAAGCGGGCAAAGCGGTATCCGAATTCAGCGAAGCAGATTTCATCACGGCGGTGGGACGAGCCAAGCGCTACATTTTTGACGGCGACATCATGCAGGTGGTGCTGTCGCAGCGCACCAGCAAGCCTTACGCCGCATCACCGCTGGCGCTGTATCGCGCGCTGCGCAGCCTCAACCCCTCGCCCTACATGTTTTATTACCACTTCGGCGAGTTTCATGTGGTTGGCGCTTCGCCGGAGATTCTGGTGCGCCTGGAAGGCGACACCGTCACGGTCCGCCCCATCGCGGGCACGCGTCCGCGCGGCAAAACCGCACAGGAAGACGCGGCGCTGGCTGCCGACCTGCTGGTTGACCCGAAGGAGCGCGCGGAACATGTGATGCTGATGGATCTGGGGCGCAACGATGTTGGGCGCGTTGCCCAGACCGGCACGGTAAAGGTCACCGAGCACATGCAGATCGAGCATTATTCGCACGTCATGCACATTGTTTCCAACGTGGACGCCAAGCTCAAACCCGGTCTGAAGGCGATGGACGTGTTGCGCGCCACTTTCCCGGCGGGCACCGTAAGCGGCGCGCCCAAGGTGCGGGCGATGCAGATCATCGACGAACTGGAAGTGTCTAAGCGCGGCATCTACGCCGGCGCGGTGGGCTATCTGGGATTCAACGGCGACATGGATCTGGCCATCGCCATCCGCACCGGCGTAATCAAGGACGGCATGCTGCACGTGCAGGCGGGTGCCGGCATCGTTGCTGATTCTGTGCCGCAAAGCGAATGGATCGAGACCCAGAACAAAGCCAAGGCGCTGCTGCGTGCGGCGGAAATCGCCGAGAGCGGACTCGACAGCAAAGTCGAGTAGCCGGTAGCTCTACAGAGAAATTCCCTATTCGTTACGGCCGTGCGTAAATCCAGTGCAGCAGCGCGTCCATTGCGGGCTGCGCGTTGGCAGAGCGGGGATGGTTGACGAAGAAAACCACGACCACGCGCCTGCCTGGTTTGTCGAGCACGTAACCCGCCATTGATCTCACATTATCCAGCAAACCGGTTTTGATATGCGCCTGACCGGCAACAGCGGTACCGTTGGAGCGCTTTTTCATGGTTCCGTCCACTGCCAAAATCGGCAGTGACGAAACGAATTCCGGCATCACCGGGCTCTGAAAAGCGGTGAGCAGAAGCTCTCCCAGATGGCCGGCGCTGATGCGCTCATTGCGTGATAGCCCCGAGCCGTTTTCAATGACTAGTTCAGGAAAATCCATACGTCTGGAAGTAAGCCACTGTCTGATGGTTGCATGCGATTTGGTAAGCGTGGCTGGCGCTTCGCTGCTGGCCACCCCCAGAGCAAGATACAGTTGCCGTGCTGTGACATTGTTGCTGAATTTGTTGATGTCACGCACGATTTCGGCAAGCGGGGGAGACTGATGGATTTCCAGTGGTGCTACTTCTTCCGGTGCGGCACCATTGCGCACCTTGCCGCGTAATATCCCACCCTGCTGCGTCCACAACTGCTGGAACAGACTGAAAGCGTAAACGGGACTATCGTACAGGCTGAGAAACAGGGTTTTTTCACCACAATCGGCCGGGTAGCTGCCATTGAGTGCGAGCGCGATGCGACCATTGCCTTTGATGTCGGCGTTGAGCAGATCACGCCATTCGTTGCATTTGCCATCACTGAGTTTCAGGGTATTGCTGAGATCAATCGATTCCGGCAGCGGGTCAACCACTATCCGCACGGTCTTGCTGCCGGGTTGCGGAATCAGGCGCAGTGCCAGTATGCGCTGGTTCACCAGCAGTGCTTCAGGGGGCACGTTGTAAGCGCGGTGGGGTTTGCCGTCGAAAGCTCCGGGGTCGCCGCCGGGCGCGTCAAAGTAGCTGCTGTCCAGTATCAGATCACCGGTGATCTCCCGCAGCCCGGTCTGACGCAGACGCCGAGTCAGCAACCAGAAATTTTCCAGATTGAGTCTGGGGTCGCCGTAGCCTTTGATCACCAGATCGCCGCGTAGCGTGTCACCTTCTATGATGCCATTGGCGTATAACTCGGTCTTCCAGATATATGCCGGTCCCAGCAGTTCCAGTCCGGCGAAAGTGGTGACAAGTTTCATTGCCGATGCCGGATTCATTGCCGCATTGGCGTTGACGGCAATAAGCGGTTGCGCGGTGCCGATCTCGTGCACATAAATAGCGACAGCAGATTCAGGAATGCCTGCCTGCTTCAGCATCTGGCCGATGGGGCCTGGCAGGTTTTGTGTGGCTGCAGGCAGCGGTACGGCAGCCAGTACAAAAAAACATAGGACAGCGATTAGTTTGTGTCTGGTCATGCTCAGAATGTAACCGATGTCAGTTGTGCCGGAATGCTCACGTTCCACTGCAATTGTTGCCGGATTACGTCAGCCAGGGTGGCAGCATTGAGCGGCTCACCATGCACCACGAAGGTTTGCCCGGGGGCGGCGTGGAAATGCCGCAGCCAGCTCATCAAGCCTGCCTGGTCGGCATGGGCGGAGAGACCGCCGATGGTGTATATATCCGCCCGCACCGGCATGTCCTGGCCGAAAATTTTCACGGATTTGGCTTTATCCACCAGTCGCCGCCCCAATGTCCCTGCAGCCTGGAAACCAGTAATGAGGATGCTGCACTCCGCTCTGCCCAGATTGTATTTAAGATGATGCTTGATGCGCCCGGCATCGCACATGCCGCTGGCGGAAATGATGACCGCGCCATGCCGAACGTCATTGAGCTGCATCGATTCCTCGACATCCTGCACAAAATGGATGCGCGGTTTTCCGCCGTTCTGGGTTAACCACTGCATCGTATTGACGGCTTCCTGATCGAGCAGTTTCATGTGTTTCAGGGTGATGTCGGTTGCGGCCAGTGCCATGGGCGAGTCCACATAAATGTCCATCTCTGCGAGCTTGCCCTGACGGTAGAGATCAATCAGCAGAAACAGCAGATCCTGCGTGCGGCCCACGGTGAAAGCGGGCACGATCACATTGCCGCCTTTGCGCTGCAATGTATCGTTGATGGCGTGCACCAGCTCAGCCAGCGTGTCCGGCATGCTGCGGTGCAGACGATTGCCGTAGGTCGATTCCACCAGCAGCACATCGGCTTGCTGGATCGGGGTTGGGTCGCGCACGATGGGATGGCCCGGTTGTCCCAGATCGCCGGAGAACACCAGTTTCTTGTGATCGTTGCCGGATTTTATCCATACTTCGATGATGGCCGAACCCAGAATGTGGCCAGCATCACGGAACATGCAACGCACTGACGGATGGGGCGTGATTTCCGTATCGTAATCTGTGCCTTTCACTTGCCGAAGAAAGGCTTCAGCCTGGGCTACGGTATAAAGCGGCGCGATTTCGTGGTGCGACTTGCGCTGATCGCGGTAATCCATCTTGTTTTGCCACTCGGCTTCTTTTTCCTGGATATGCGCGCTATCCTTGAGCATCACCTTGAGCAGGTCATTGGTCGCGGTGGTGGTGTAGACCGGGCCTCTGAAGCCCATCGCTCCGAGCCGCGGCAGCAGCCCGGAATGGTCGATGTGCGCATGGGTAAGCAGAACGAAATCGAGCGTCTCGGGGTTGAAATCGAAAGCTGCGCGGTTCTTGTGTTCCGCTTCGCGCCCGCCCTGGAACATGCCGCAATCCACCAGGAAGCGCACCTCGCCGGTTTCGACCAGATAGCTGGAGCCGGTGACTTCACCGGCCGCGCCTAGAAAAGTGAGTCGCATGAGTCTAGTGCCCGCAAAGTTCCCGCCACCAGCATGTCCATCTCCTGTTCGTTGATCACATACGGCGGCATGAAATAGACAGTATCTCCCAGTGGGCGCAGCAGCAATTCCTGTTTGAGTGCCGCCTGGAAGAATTTCCCGGCAAATGCGGGATCGCTGGTTTCTACTTCGAATGCCCAGATCATGCCGTAGTTGCGGAAGTTCTTTACCTTGGGATGGGATGTAAGCGGTTGCGCCGCCCGATTGAGATAATGCGCCTTGACGCGATTCGCGGCAATGATTTCGTCCTGTTCGAAAATATCCAGCGTGGCAAGCGCGGCACGGCAGGCGAGCGCATTGCCGGAGTGGGTATGCGAATGCAGAAAGCCGCGCGCGGTTTCGTCGTGATAGAACGCCTGGTAAACCGCATCGGTGGTCATCACCACGGACAGCGGCAGATAGCCGCCGCTCAGACCTTTTGCCAAGCACAAAAAATCCGGTGCGATATTCGCTTGTTCGCAGGCAAACAGGGTTCCGGTTCTGCCGAAGCCGACCGCGATTTCATCGGCGATCAGATGTACTTGGTATTTGTCGCAGATCGCACGCGCAAGCTTGAGGTAGTCGGGATGGTACATGCCCATGCCGGCTGCACCCTGTACCAAGGGTTCGACGATCAATGCAGCAATTCCGGCATGGTGTTGCACCAGGTAATTTTCCAGTTCGGCCGCAGCGCGCAGCGCGTAGTCCTTGGAGGATTCTCCCTTTGCCGCATAGCGCCAGTCGGGGGTGAGGACATGGGCGCTGTGACGCAGCAGCGGCGCGTAGGTTTTTCTAAACAACGCCACATCGGTGACTGCTAGCGCACCTAAGGTTTCGCCGTGATAGCCGTTCTGCAAACTGATGAAACCGGTTTTCCCGGGATGGCCCACGTTGTGCCAGTAATGAAAACTCATTTTCAGTGCGATTTCGGTGGCCGATGCACCATCGCTGCCGTAGAAGCAATGGCCAAGTTTGCCTGGCGCGAGTTTGCTCAGGCGTTCCGACAATTGCACCACCGGCTCGTGCGTGAAACCCGCCAGCATGACATGCTCCAAACGCTCCAGTTGGTCGCGGATGGCCGCATTGATGCGCGGATTGGCGTGGCCGAACAAGTTGACCCACCAGGAACTGATGGCATCAAGGTAGCGCCCGCCATCGAAATCATGCAGCCATACCCCTTCACCGCGGGCAATGGGAACGAGCGGCAGCAACTCATGCTGCTTCATCTGGGTGCAGGGGTGCCAGACTGCTTTCAGGCTGCGTTCCAATAAGTTTTTATTGCTCATGTCAGTGCACGGAAGGTCTGGAATATGCAGACAAGATACATGCTATTGCTTCAGGAATTGGCTTCATGGCTGTTTGAAAATGGAGGGGTCAAGCTGATATTTCTTGAGTAGTTTGTAGAACTCGGTGCGGTTGCGCTTGGCCAGGCGCGCAGCCTGTGTCACGTTGCCTGTGCCGCAATTTTCAATACTCGCTGCCACGGGCTGTGTGGGTCGCAGAAATACACCGCCACACCAGTTCGTTCAGTCAACTGCGCATGTTTGCTCATCTCCCGCCCTTGGTCGTAGGTGAGGGTTTTGCGCAGCTCTGCCGGAATCGCACTGAGCGCCCCACTGAAACCGTCCAGAGCCGATTGTGCCGTGCCATCTGGCATCTTGGCTAACACCACCATCAGCGTAGTGCGTTCGACCAGCGTGCCCACGGAGGAGCGGTTCATCGCGCCTTTGATTAAGTCGGCTTCCCAGTGCACTGGAATCAAGCGATCCGACACTTCCGGCGGGCGCAGGTGAATACTCTGCATCTCCGCTATGTGCCCACGTCCATCCGGAGCACGGGCCTTGGAATGGCGTTTGTCACGGCTCCAGCGCAAGCAAGCGATCAATTCACGGCGTAATTCACCGCGTGGCATTGCATACAGCGTGTGGTAAATCGTTTCGTGACTCACTCTTTGGCAGGGCTGATCTGGATGCATACCCTTGAGTGTGCCTGCAATTTGCTCCGGCGACCATTTCTTCTTGAGATGCCCCACCACGATTCCAAACAATTCACCGCCAACCATGAGCTTCAATGCCTGACGGGGTTTGACTCGCAACTGGATCGCCTGTTCGCCAGCCTGTGATGCATCGTAGCCAGATTCAGACCCCAAGTCACGATCAGTTTCTCGTGAAATGGTGCTGGGAGAACGTTTCAGAAAACGTCCAACTTCTCGTACACCTTTTCCATCTCGGGTCATCAGCATAATCGTCGCTCGTTCCTCAGCACTCAACTGCTTATACAGCTTTTCTGTTTTTTCCATTCCAACACCTTATCCTCTCCAAGGTGTTGCGGTTGGTTTTTGAGCGCGCCCGTTGTTTAATTTGTCGCCTTCCAGCGACAAATTAACTTGAGAGAGGAATTGGGGATTTGTAAGCTTCCCCGTTAATCGGACGGTTTCTGATCTGAATATTTTTTAGATGTTGGCCTGAACGAGACTGTACAAACACTCAGAGGGGGCAATGCCCCCTCTGAGTGTTTGTTGCCTTCTATACAAGCATGGGTTACACGATGTGCAGATCACTCGCTAGCAAGGCCGGGGCGCCTGTCAACGTAGCGAACTGTACTGCCGCGTGTGAGCCGCCGCTGCCATCTGCATCGTAGTAAAGGTTGCCGGTGCTGGTGTCATACAGGAAATGATTATTGTCACCCTGTGCAGTAATGACACCGGCGCCGGACACAAAGTCGGCCGACAGATCGGCTCCTGCCGCGTATCCGCCGAACACCTTCTTGCTGAGGTTGATGGCATCAGTAGCGGAGACAAAATCACTGATGGTGTCAACGCTGGTGGCACCAAGTTTGGTGTCGAACACAAATGTGTCCGCCCCTTCTCCCCCTGTCAGGATGTCGTTGCCTTCCTTGCCATTGAGAGTATTGGCACCAGTGTTGCCGGTAATGGTGTTGTTACCCTTGTTACCCGTGCCTGAAATGTCCCCAGTGCCATCGAGTACCAGAGTTTCCACTTCTTTGCCGAGTGTGTAACTGATACTGCTGATGACAGTATCGGCACCATCTTTATTTTTTTCGATAACGAGATCTTTCGCGTTGTTCACATGATAGGTGTCGTCCCCTTTGCCACCAGCCATTTTGTCCTTGCCAGCGCCACCATTCAAGGTATCCGAACCTTTGCCGCCATCCAGGTGATCATCGTCATCGCCACCATCCAGGGAGTCATCACCGTCGCCACCGTTTAAATGGTCTTTACCAGCATCCCCCTTCAGGATGTCCGTGCCGTTGCCGCCATCCAGGAGATCATTGTCGTCGCCACCATCCAAGGAATCATCGTCGTCGCCACCGTTTAAATGATCTTTGTCAGCACCACCAGCTAAGATGTCGGCGCCAGCGCCGCCTATCAAGTGATCTTTGCCATCACCACCATCCAAGTCGTCGTCGTCGTCACCACCATCCAGATCATCGTCGTCGTCACCACCGTCTAGATGGTCATTGCCAGCGCCGCCAAGCAATTTGTCTTTGCCAGCATCACCCTTCAAGACATCCGTGCCAGCGCCACCATCCAAGTCGTCGTCGTCACCACCACCATCCAGATCGTCGTCGTCGTCGCCGCCATCCAGGTGATCCTTGCCGATGCCGCCAGCCAAGATATCCTTACCGACACCACCGGCCAAAATATCTTTGCCAGCGCCACCATCCATGACGTCATCGCCTTCGCCGCCATCTTCTTCGTCATCACCTTCACCGCCGTCCAAATGGTCATTGCCAGCGCCACCGGTTAGATGATCCTTGCCAAGGCCACCATTAAATGTGTCTTCACCATCTCCGCCAGTTAAGTGTTCATCATTTTCATTTTTTTGTTTATTTTCAGTATTGGTACTCATTTCATAGCCTCCATTAAGCAAAAGTCACACAAGGAACCATCAATGATGTGGCAGTCTAGTCTCCATTACTGCGTCGCCACAAGCTTGGCTACACAAAATTGCAGCCATCAATGTAACTCTAATGCAATATGCATGCCAGTTATTCAAAACATTCATGCCTGCGTCACAAATGATTAATTGGGGAGATTAATCACCAACTACTGCCAATCTGCAATCAATACTCATTGCATACGACTAATCATCTGTTATGACAGCATTTAATTCGTGTTTAGGAGGCAATAAATCGCGCGCTAGGAACCAAGAATCAGCGAATACGGGGGGTAATAAAGACGGGTTACGCCATTTTGTGAAATATTCTCCGCCACAGAATATTTCATGGATTGCACTTTGAAGCTGAATCCACCCTCCCCTTTACAAGGTTAAATGACAATTTGCGTCACTTAATGACTCCAAGCGTTGCTCTTGGAGGGCAAATTTTCTCGGATACTCCATTGCACGCTTACTTCAGTCGCCCGTAGATATTAGTGGCCTGGGTTTCATTATCCGCAATGTGGATGGTAAATTCCAGCAGCGGCATTCTGCGATCAAGTAATATTGGTTTTTCAAGTAGTTGTACTATGAGTACGGGCCAGTACTTGAAATTTCTACTAATAGACCCTATTATTAGCACTCGTTAGCAGTGAGTGCTAAATATTTAGTAACAGTCTCTGAGGAATCCGCATGTAGCATACCGGTTTTCTGAGATATTTCATGGTGTTAATTCTAAACAGGAGAAAGATATGCAGATTCGTCCGTTACACGACCGCGTTATTGTCAAGCGGCTGGAAGAAGAACGCAAGACCGCATCCGGTATTGTCATCCCAGACAGTGCAGCAGAAAAACCCGACCAAGGTGAAATCATCGCCGTGGGTAAAGGCAAAGTTGGCGACGACGGCAAAATCCGCGCGCTGGATGTGAAAGTCGGCGACAAGGTGCTGTTCGGCAAATACTCTGGGCAGACGGTAAAAGTCGAAGGCGTAGAACTTCTGGTGATGCGTGAAGAAGACATCATGGGCGTGGTTGAAGGCTAATTGTGTCAGCGACGACCTTAAACAACATTTCTGGAAATTAGGAGAAAGATCATGGCAGCAAAAGACGTGAAATTCGGTGATTCAGCCCGCCACAAAATGGTGGCCGGGGTCAACATTCTGGCCGATGCGGTCAAAGTCACCCTGGGGCCAAAAGGCCGTAACGTGGTACTGGAGCGCTCTTACGGTGCCCCTACCATCACCAAGGATGGTGTTTCAGTAGCAAAAGAAATTGAACTGAAAGACAGGTTCGAGAACATGGGTGCGCAAATGCTGAAGGAAGTGGCGAGCAAGACTTCCGATGTGGCTGGCGACGGCACCACCACCGCCACCGTGCTGGCGCAATCCATCATCAAGGAAGGCATGAAGTTTGTCGCCGCCGGGATGAACCCGATGGACTTGAAGCGTGGTATCGATAAAGCCGTGACTGCTACGGTTGAAGAGCTGAAGAGACTCTCCAAACCCTGCACCACCGGCAAGGAAATCGCGCAGGTTGGCAGCATTTCCGCTAACTCAGACCCTGAAATCGGCAAGATCATCGCCGATGCGATGGAAAAAGTCGGCAAAGAAGGCGTGATTACGGTGGAAGACGGCTCCGGCCTGCAAAATGAACTGGAAGTGGTCGAGGGGATGCAGTTTGATCGCGGTTATCTCTCCCCCTATTTCATCAACAACCCGGACAGACAGATCGCGCTGCTGGAAAGCCCCTTTGTTCTGCTGCACGACAAGAAAATTTCCAACATCCGCGAATTGCTGCCAGTGCTGGAGCAAGTGGCCAAGGCTGGCAAACCGCTGCTGATCATCGCTGAGGATATAGACGGCGAAGCGCTTGCAACCCTGGTGGTGAACAATATCCGCGGCATACTCAAAACCTGTGCAGTCAAGGCACCGGGCTTTGGCGACCGCCGCAAAGCCATGCTGGAAGACATCGCCATCCTTACCGGTGGCACCGTGATTGCCGAAGAAGTGGGTCTGTCGCTGGAGAAGGCCACGTTGAAGGATCTGGGTCAGGCCAAGCGTATTGAAGTAGGCAAGGAAGAGACCACCGTCATCGACGGCGCGGGCGACGCCAAAACCATCGAAGGCCGGGTCAAGCAGATTCGTGCGCAGATTGAAGAAGCCACCAGCGACTATGATAAGGAAAAGTTGCAGGAACGCGTAGCGAAGCTGGCTGGCGGGGTAGCGCTGATCAAAGTCGGTGCCGCTACTGAAGTGGAAATGAAAGAGAAGAAAGCGCGTGTGGAAGATGCATTGCATGCAACGCGTGCTGCGGTGGAAGAAGGCATAGTCCCTGGCGGTGGCGTGGCGTTGCTGCGTGCGCGTAATGCAGTGGCCAAAATCAAGGGCGACAATCACGACCAGGATTCCGGTATCAAGATTGTTCTGCGTGCGCTGGAAGAACCACTGCGTCAGATCGTGACCAACTGTGGCGATGAGCCTTCAGTGGTGATCAATAAGGTGGTGGAAGGCAAGGGTAACTTCGGTTACAACGCTGCTACCGGCGAATACGGCGACATGGTGGAAATGGGCGTGCTCGATCCAACCAAGGTTACACGCTATGCTTTGCAGAATGCCGCTTCGGTGGCGAGTCTGATGCTCACCACTGATGCCATGGTGGCGGAACTGCCTAAGGATGAATCTGGTGGGGCTGGCGGCATGGGCGGAGGTATGGGTGGTATGGGCGGCATGGGTGGTATGGACATGTAAAGTCCGCTACTTGGCTCACACCTAAGCATGTAATAAAAACCCCGCTCCGGCGGGGTTTTTATTGTGCTGATCCGGCCAGTGAATTTTTAATTCGCTCACACACTGTCCATGAATTCCTGTAAATTGTTGGCCGTTCAGAGATTCATTGATACGTGCATCGTTACTTGTCGGTTATTGCGAAATCTTGCAAAGATTTTCCTGTTGCCTCCGGCGGTTTGGCGTTGATCTTTTTTCAGAATAACTTACCATGACCCCTGATCAGTATTGCCAGCAGAAAGCTGTTCAGAGCGGCTCCAGCTTCTATTACAGCTTTCTCTATCTGCCGTCGGAAAAACGCCGTGCCATTACCGCACTCTATGCTTTCTGCCGCGAGGTGGATGATGTGGTGGATGAATGCACTGATGCGGCGGTGGCGCATGCGAAGCTCGTGTGGTGGCGGCAGGAGGTGGCTGCCATATTCAGTGACGAACCCGGTGTCAAACCCAGTCATCCGGTGGCAAAAGCACTGGCCGACGTGGCCAAAACATATAACCTTACTGCCAAGCGGCTGAATGAAATCATAGACGGCATGGAGATGGACCTGAGCTACAACCGCTATGCCGATTTTGACATCCTGCGGCGTTACTGCTACCACGTGGCAAGCGTGGTGGGCTTATGCTCCGTTGAAATTTTTGGCTATCGTAATCCCGACACCCTAAAGTACGCACAAGATTTGGGGCTTGCGTTTCAGCTCACCAATATTATCCGCGATGTGGGCGAGGACGCGCGCCGCGATCGCATTTATCTGCCGCAGGACGAGCTTATCCGCTTCGGCGTGTCCGAGGAGGACATACTGCAGTCGCGCGAAAGCGATAATTTCAGGCGTTTGATGGAGTTCCAGATCGAACGGGCGGAAAGCTATTATGCCAGTGCATTCGCGGCGCTGCCGGCGGAAGACCGCAAGAACCAGCAGTCCGGCATCATCATGGCGGCGATTTATCGGACCCTGCTACAGGAAATCAAGAACGATGGTTGCCATGTCATGCGACAGCGTGTCAGCCTCACACCGGTACGCAAATTGTGGTTGGCGTGGAAAACCTGGATCAAGGGGTAAATCCCGGGCTTTTCCGGCTTATGCTTTTTCCTTTCCGTGATAGATTCCATGCATATGAATGATTTAACCAGCTACCAGGCTCCCAAGGATCTGCTCAAGGATCGCGTAATTCTTGTCACCGGCGCGGGGCAGGGCATGGGTCGAACCGCCGCGCTGACCTATGCAGCTCATGGCGCCACCGTAATTCTGCACGGGCGCAAGGTCGAGAAGCTGGAAAGCGTATATGATGAGATCGAGGCGGCAGGCGGGGCACAGGCAGCGATTTTTCCGCTTGATCTGGAAAAAGCCGGGGACCAGGATTTTGCGGCGCTAGCCCAGGCCATCAAGCTGCAACTGGGGAGATTGGACGGAATTTTGCATAATGCAGCACTGGTTTTTGGTTTGACCCCCCTGGCGAACCAGACGTTGGAGCAGTGGTTGACCATGCTGCGAGTCAATCTGGTTGCGCCATTTGCGCTGACACGCGCTTGCTTACCGCTGCTGAAACTTGCACCCGATGCCAGCGTCATCATGACTTCGGATGTGCACGGCCACGATCCAGCCGCGTATTGGGGTGGGTTTGCAGTGGCCAAGGCGGGAGTGGAGGCGCTGGTGAGAATCCAGGCGCAAGAATGGGAACTGTTACCGAATCTACGCATCAACGCGTTGATTCCAGGACCGGTGCATACGCCACAACGTACCAAAACCCACCCTGGAGAGGTTAAGCATAGCCTGCCCCAGCCGCAAGACCTGATGGCGGTTTACCTATACCTGATAGGACCGGACAGCAAAGGGGTCAGCGGCGAGACAGTATTCTGTCAGAGCTGCGCCTAGTATGGGTAGAAAAAGGTATAATTAAATTAGTGCAGAAAAAATGGCGCGCGAAAGTGGCGGAATTGGTAGACGCACCAGATTTAGGTTCTGGCGCCGAAAGGTGTGGGGGTTCGAGTCCCCCCTTTCGCACCAGGGAACCGCAGGTTGTAGAGTGGTGTTGCGCGTGATGCCATTTGACGGCTATCGCGCTTTTCTCTGGTCGTTGTGACGTTGCATGAATGTTATCAATCAGTCAGGAAATGTGATGCAATCGAATGTAGAAAACCTTGGTGCGCTGGAGCGTCGTCTAAGTGTTTCAGTTCCCCACGAAACAATCGAGACGGAGATGGGAAATCGCCTGAAGCGGCTGGCACGTACGGCGAAAATACCTGGTTTTCGTCCTGGTAAGGTACCGTTGCGTATCGTCCAGCAGCAATATGGCCCGCAGGTGCACCAGGAAGTGCTGGGTGACGTGCTGCAGAAAAGTTTCAGTGAGGCTGTGCGCGAGCAGAAGCTGCGGCTCGCGGGTCCCCCGCGCTTTGAACCGAAAGCGGCAGCCGGGAATGCTTCCGAGTTTGAGTTCAGCGCAACCTTTGAAATCTATCCCGATGTGGTGCTGGGTGACTTGAGCACGGACAGTATTGAGCGGCCACTGGTTAAGGTTATTCCTGCCGATGTCGATAAAACTGTGGAGGTGGTGCGCAAACAGCGGGTTCAGTACCAGCCAGCAGACCGGCCAGCCGGTACGGGTGATCGAGTCAGTATCGATTATCGCGGGGTCATTGATGGAGTGGAATTCGCTGGAGGCAAAGCCGCGGGTTTTATTCTGGTATTGGGCGAAGGTCAGCTGCTCAAGGATTTCGAGGGACCGCTCCTCGGCATGAGCGCAGGGCAGAGTAAAGCGTTGGAAGTAACCTTTCCGGCGGATTATCATGGCAAAGAGGTCGCCGGGAAAACCGCTACATTCGAGGTGAAACTTAACGCGGTAGAAACCCCGGAGCTGCCGGAAGTAAATGCAGAATTTGCCAGATCACTGGGTGTTGTCGATGGTGATATCGAAAAAATGCGCGGCGAAATTCAGGCTAACCTTGAGCGGGAAGTATCCAAACGGATAAAGGCAAGAATCAAGGCACAAGTGATGCAGGCTCTGCTTGATACCACCAAAATCGAAGTGCCCAAGGTTTTGGTCCAGCAGGAGATGGAGCGGTTGATGCAGGACGCGCGTAGCGACCTGGAGGCGCGCGGCATGAAAGCTGCGGATATTACGTTGCCGCAGGACTTGTTCTGGGAGCAAGCGCAGCGTCGGGTGAGTATGGGACTGATTCTGGCAGAGCTGGTAAAGGTTCACAATCTACATGCCAAGCCTGAGCAAGTGCGTGCGGTGGTGGAGGACTTAGCACAGAGTTACGACAATCCGGGTGAGGTGGTCAAATGGCATTATTCTTCACCGGATCGCCTTAACGAGATTGAGTCGATGGCACTGGAAGATAACGTGGTGGCATGGGTACTGGAAAAAGTCGCGGTGGTGGACAAGGTGGTGACTTTCGATGAATTGATGGGAAAATCCTGATATGATGCAACAACTTGACTGGGAACAACGTAACTACGAGCCAAACAATTTGGGCTTGATCCCGATGGTGATCGAAACCAGCGGGCGTGGCGAACGTGCGTACGATATCTACTCCCGTCTGCTGAAAGAGAGGGTGATATTTCTGGTGGGACCAGTTACCGAGACTTCCGCCAATCTGATTGTGGCGCAATTGCTGTTTCTGGAATCAGAAAATTCCGACAAGGACATTCATCTTTATATCAACTCCCCCGGCGGAGTGGTGTCAGCCGGGATGGCGATCTACGATACCATGCAATATATCAAGCCTGATGTCAGTACGTTATGCATAGGTCAGGCAGCGAGCATGGGCTCCCTGTTGCTGGCAGCGGGAGCAAACGGCAAGCGTTTCTGCCTGCCCAATTCGCGCGTCATGATTCATCAGCCGATGGGAGGCTTCCAGGGTCAGGCTTCTGACATTGAGATCCACGCCAGGGAAATTCTATTTCTCAAAGGCCGGCTCAATGAAATTCTGGCGAAGCACACGGGTCAAAGCATACAGACGATCGAGAAAGATACAGATCGTGATAACTTCCTCAGTGCGGAGGAATCGGTAAAATATGGTCTGGTCGATTCGGTGCTAGCCAATAGAGAAATGAATCCAGCTTGAGATTTACCAGAATCGGAATCAGGGAGTTTGATTATTAGTCACGGGCGCTCTGGCCCGGATGAAGCGGAATAAAATTATGTCAGACAAAATTGGTGGAGAAAAACTTCTTTATTGCTCCTTCTGTGGCAAGAGTCAGCATGAAGTGAAGAAGCTGATTGCCGGTCCATCGGTATTCATCTGCGACGAATGTATCGAGCTTTGCAACGATATCATTCGTGAAGAAATACAGGGTGCCGAAACCGCCAAGCTAACCAAGTCGGACCTGCCGGTGCCGCACGAAATCTGCCAGATTCTCGATCAATACGTAATTGGCCAGGAACCTGCAAAAAAAATCCTGTCGGTGGCGGTATACAACCACTACAAGCGTCTGCGCAACCTGGCCAAGAGCAGCGACACTGATGACATCGAGTTGGCGAAAAGCAACATCCTGCTGATCGGCCCCACTGGTTCCGGCAAGACGCTGCTGGCACAGACGTTGGCGCGTTTACTGAACGTGCCGTTTGTGATGGCCGACGCCACCACTCTGACCGAAGCGGGCTATGTCGGCGAGGATGTGGAAAATATTATCCAGAAATTGCTGCAGAAATGTGATTACGATGCAGAGAAAGCCCAACAGGGCATTGTCTACATCGACGAAATCGACAAGATTTCACGCAAATCAGACAACCCGTCAATCACTCGCGATGTTTCGGGTGAAGGGGTACAGCAGGCACTGCTGAAACTGATCGAGGGTACGGTCGCATCGGTGCCACCCCAGGGTGGGCGCAAGCATCCGAATCAGGAATTTGTTCAGGTGGATACCACCAATATTCTGTTCATTTGCGGTGGTGCGTTTGACGGACTCGACAAGGTGATACGTGCGCGCACCGAGAAGGGCGGCATAGGTTTTGGCGCCGATGTGAAAAGTCGTGACAATCGCAAGGACATTGGCGTAGTGCTGCGTGGGGTAGAGCCAGAAGATCTGATCAAGTATGGCCTGATTCCGGAATTTGTCGGACGCTTGCCGGTAGTTGCGACACTGAATGAACTGGACGAGTCGGCCCTGATTCAGATTCTGACCGAACCCAAAAATGCGCTTACCAAACAGTACCAGAAAATGTTCAGCATGGAAGGCGGCGTTGATCTAGAATTCCGTGAGCAGGCGCTCAAAGCCATCGCCAAGAAGGCACTGGCGCGCAAGACCGGTGCACGCGGCTTGCGCTCAATTCTGGAGAATACTTTGCTGGATACCATGTTCGATTTGCCATCGTTGGAGAATGTCGTCAAGGTAGTGGTTGATCATGGTTCGGTCAGTGGTGATATCAAGCCAATTTTAATTTACTCAGATCAGCATAAGGTGGCAAAGAATTTTTAGCTGTCTGTGTTGAGCGCCCTCTGGCTCACTGGCTTGAATTTTTTCATGGCATCCCCATAACGTTCTTGTCAGTTTTTTATAGGTGAGCCGATATGTCTACTCCAGTTAGTAATCCCAACCAGGTGTCACTGCCGTTACTGCCGCTGCGCGACGTGGTGGTATTTCCGCATATGGTGATGCCGCTATTTGTCGGAAGGCCGAAGTCGATCCAAGCGCTGGAAGCCGCCATGGAATCCAACAAGAGCATTCTGCTGGTGGCGCAGAGATCTGCTGCCAAAGATGATCCCGCTCCCGAAGATCTTTACAGCGTGTGCAGTGTCGCCAATCTGCTGCAAATGCTCAAGCTGCCGGATGGTACCGTCAAGGTGCTGGTGGAAGGCAGTCGCCGTGCCCGCATTCTGAAGGTGATTGATGCCGATACGCATTTCACCGGTCAGGCCGTGTTGCTTCCGCCTGATGAAGTCGATGGCCACGAAGTCGAAGCGATGCGCCGTGCGATGCTGGCGCAGTTCGATCAATATGTGAAACTCAACAAGAAAATCCCCCCCGAAATCCTGACTTCGCTTGGCGGCATCGACGAGGCCGGGCGTCTGGCCGATACCATCGCCGCGCACCTGCCGTTGAAGCTTGAGCAGAAGCAGGAAGTCCTGGAAATCTTCGATGTGCCGAAGCGCCTGGAACATCTGCTGGGACTGCTCGAAACCGAACTTGACATACTCCAGGTGGAAAAGCGCATCCGTGGCAGGGTCAAGCGCCAGATGGAGAAAAGCCAGCGCGACTACTATCTCAACGAGCAGGTAAAAGCCATCCAGAAGGAACTGGGTGAGGGCGAGGATGGCGCTGATCTGGAAGAGATCGACAAGAAGATCAAGGCTGCGCAAATGTCCAAAGAAGGCCGAACCAAGGCCGAAGCGGAGCTGAAAAAACTGCGCCTGATGTCACCGATGTCGGCGGAAGCCACAGTGGTACGCAACTACATCGATTCGCTGGTGGCATTGCCATGGAAGAAAAAAAGCA
Organism: Nitrosospira sp.; assembly: GCA_043752345.1. Taxonomy (GTDB): domain Bacteria; phylum Pseudomonadota; class Gammaproteobacteria; order Burkholderiales; family Nitrosomonadaceae; genus VFJL01. The sequence continues at coordinate 1,589 of JAYUYT010000020.1, read as the reverse complement.
AGATCAGCAAGGATCTGCATGCTGCCGAAAATGTGCTGGAGCAGGATCATTACGGTCTGGACAAGGTCAAGGAACGCATCGTCGAGTATCTGGCGGTGCAGCAGCGCGTGGACAAGCTGAAAGCGCCGATACTGTGCCTGGTGGGTCCGCCCGGCGTGGGCAAGACCTCATTGGGGCAATCCATCGCCCGCGCCACCAACCGCAAGTTTGTGCGCATGTCTCTGGGTGGTGTGCGCGACGAGGCCGAGATACGCGGTCACCGGCGCACCTACATCGGTTCGATGCCGGGCAAGATTCTGCAGAATATGACCAAGGTCGGCGTCAAGAATCCACTTTTCCTGCTGGATGAAGTGGACAAAATGGGCATGGATTTCCGTGGCGACCCGTCTTCTGCATTATTGGAAGTGCTGGACCCGGAGCAGAACAATTCATTTGTGGATCATTACATCGAGGTCGAATATGACTTGTCCGATGTGATGTTTGTCGCCACCGCCAACACCCTGAACATCCCCGCCGCACTGCTGGATCGCATGGAAGTGATCCGGCTGTCAGGCTATACCGAGGATGAGAAACTTAACATTGCAACCCGTTACCTGCTGCCCAAGCAGATGAAAAATCACGGTCTGAAAGAGAATGAATTGGCAGTGAACAGCGCTGCATTGCGTGATATCACCCGTTATTACACGCGTGAGGCCGGGGTGCGTGCGATGGAGCGGGAAATTTCGAAAATCTGCCGCAAGGTGGTGAAAGCGCTATTGTTCAAGGACGGCCAGAAAAAAATCATGGTCACTGCGCGTAACCTGGAAAAGTATCTGGGGGTGCGGCGTTACACCTATGGAGTTGCCGAGGAAAAAAATCAGATCGGGCAGGTTACCGGCCTGGCATGGACCGAGGTGGGTGGAGAATTGCTGACCATCGAGGCGGTGGTACTGCCAGGCAAGGGCAATATCCTGCGTACCGGCTCTCTTGGGGATGTCATGAAGGAGTCGGTGGAAGCGGCCCGCTCGGTAGTGCGCGCACGCGCCAGCCGGCTCGGCATCAAGGACGATACCTTTGAGAAAACCGATATCCATGTGCATGTGCCGGAGGGAGCGACCCCGAAAGACGGACCTTCGGCCGGTGTTGCCATGACTACGGCACTAGTCTCTGCGCTGACCGGAATCCCGGTGCGTGCCGATGTGGCGATGACCGGAGAAATCACCTTGCGTGGCGAAGTGCTGGCGATTGGTGGTCTCAAGGAAAAACTACTGGCGGCGCATCGCGGCGGAATCAAGATAGTGCTGATCCCCGAGGAAAACGTCAAAGACCTGGCCGAGATACCGGAAAACATCAAGAACCGGCTGGACATTCAGCCCGTGAAATGGATAGACCAGGTACTCGACCTCGCGCTGGAGCGCAAGCCGGAAGCGCTTCCTGCTGCCGTCCCTACCGCGCCGCTGCCTGCGGCGGCGGATGACAAGGCTGTCGACGCCGTTCTCAAGCATTAACTGTTCGGTTCATCGTCGTATTAACTGTGATTCTTTATTAGCCTAAGCTCATGTCTAGCTTGCCACAATGAAACAGGATTCTCGTTCGATAATTGGCGAAGT
>JAYUYT010000019.1:0-7268 GCA_043752345.1 Nitrosospira sp. | reverse complement strand
AACAAGGGAAGTTTCGCCAGGATCTGTATTATCGAATTAACGTGGTTCGATTAAATATTCCACCCCTAGCCGAACGTCCAGAAGACCTGCCTTATCTGGTTCAATTCATATTGCAGCGCATGAACAAGAAATATAATAAAACTGTCGAATCTGTCAGCCGTGAGGTGATGCGGAAAATTCGTGCATACCCATGGCCAGGTAACGTCCGCGAACTGGAAAATATCCTTGAACGCAGCCTTTTATTCGCCACTGGCAAGGAAATGACCCAACTGGATTTGGAACTTCCAGCCACCACAAACAATGCCAATGAATGGAAGGATGTAAAAGAACGCGCGCTGACCGGGGTAGAGCACGCGTTTCTTGCGACGGTTTTAAAGGTGCATCAGGGGGATATAAAGAAAGTGGCCGAGGAGATGAACATTACATCGCGCGCTGTCTATGCCAAGGTAAAAAAACATCATCTCAAATTGGCAGATTATCGCGGCTGATTCTTTTTCTGGGCTTCGTCCGTCTATACGCCCAGCATGCGCTGCGCTTCTCGCGCAGCACCCAGCAATCCGACTTTCTGATTCATCACCACATGCACCGGAATCTCGCTCATTATTGAGGAATAGCGCCCCTTGTTGCAGAAAGCCTGCATGAAACTACCTTCCTCAAGCTTGCCGATAATTTTTGGCGCGATGCCGCCAGCCACATACACGCCACCGCGACTTAATCCAGTCAGTGCCAGATTCCCGGCATGAGCACCATAGATTTCAACAAACATATCAAGCGCCTTTACTGCGATGGGATGCTTGCGGTTCAATGCGAGATCGGTCACCTGCGCTGCGCCATCGCTGTCCATATTTGCTTTCACCAAGCCAGATCCTGCACCCAGGCTTGCCTGCAGAAAATTGAATATGTCCGTCAAGCCGGGGCCAGATAGTACCCGTTCAACCGACACATGGCCAAATTTTTTCCATAGATATTCGAGCAGGCCGGCCTGCAATTTATTGGCGGGAGCGAAATCCATGTGGCCTGCCTCGGTAGCCAGCGGCAGATAACGTTCTCCCTGCCAAGTAAGCCACGCCACGCCCATGCCGGTACCAGCGCCCAGCGCCACGCGTACCCCCTGAGCCTGCGGTTTGCCTGGTTGTAACGTTACCAGATCATTTGCGGATAAAGCTTCTATTCCCAGTGCCACAGCCTCAAAATCATTGATGAGCTTTACGTTGGGAATGGAAAATTCTGCTGCGATGGCAGCGACATCCATCAGCCACGGCAGATTGGTAAGCTTTACCCGCTGCGCCATCACCGGTCCTGCCACCGCCAGGCAGGCGGCCGCCGGGTTGCAATCCTTCATTCCGGCCTTGTCCAGAAAATCCCTGAGAACATCTGAAAAACTGGCGTAGGCCCGGCTGTCGTATTGCTGCTCGTAGCGCACTTGCGGTGAGCCGTCGCTCGATTGCAGTGTCTGCAACCAGGTCTTGGTGCCGCCGATATCACCGCAAATAAAAGATGCATTCATGGACTGCTCCACCGTTGTGCCGGATTCTGGCGATAAAACAAGGCAAGCTGCTCGTACACTTCCGGGAAGTGCAGTTTTATCACCAGCGGCATTTCAAAAAATGCCTCACTCAATACCGCGAAAAATTCTGCCGGATCTTCGGCGGCGTAGGGGTCGATGACAGTTTCTTCATCCATATCCACCTGTCTGCAGAAATCCGCATAAACCTTGCTGAACGCGCCGCTCCACGCCTGCTGGCTCATGCCGGAATGCAGCGCAGGATAGCCATTGGCATCGCCATTCAACATGTCCAGTTTATGGGCAAATTCGTGTATCACGACGTTATATCCCGGCTCCGCACCAGTGCCGGCGGCATCTTCCCACGACAGAATCACCGGCCCGGCTGACCATGACTCTCCGCTCAACGGCTCGCGCGTGCGATGCACTATGCCGTCTTCGTCGGTATATTCATAGTCGCGGATAAACTCGCCGGGATAAACAATGATCTCGACCCAGCCGTCGTAGTAATCTAAATCGAGATTCAGAATCAGGATACAGGCCTGCGCTGCAATTATCACTCGCATTGGTTCAGTGATCGCGAGGCCACCCGCCCCGCTGATTTGCTTGGCGTGAAGGAACAGCGTAACAGTTTGACGCAAGCGTGCAAGCTCATCCGGAGTCAGGCCGCGCAGAAATTGCAGCCGCTTCACCACTCCTTGCCAGAGATCATCCGGCACCAGTTCATGGGTGAGAATGCGCTGCTGCCGCCAGGTTTTCAGGTTCCAGGACATTGCGCTTCACGCTCAGTCTTGGCCGGATTCCAGTGCCGGCTTGCTTTCCACTTGCGGCACATCCAGTTCCACCGCCTCGATCTTGGCAAAACGTTGGCTGATTTTGCGGCTGGAGATATGCACTTCCTCCACATCCTGATTGGCCAGGCGTATATGCTCGGCGAGTTTCTTCATGCGCTCGTCAAAGCGCCCAAAGTCCTGGCCAAGTTTGGACAGTTCATGCTTGATGATATGCACCTGTTCGCGCGTTTCCACATCCTTCAATACCGCGCGCGCAGTGTTCAAAACAGCCATCAGCGTGGTAGGCGAGACTATCCATACCCGTTTCTGCATGGCGTAATCCACCACATCGGCAGTGTAAGCATGGATTTCGGCAAACACCGCTTCCGCCGGAACGAACATCACTGCACCATCGCAGGTTTCAGGCGGCAGAATGTATTTGCCGGCGATGTCGTCTATGTGCTTTTTCACATCCGCCCTGAACTGCTTTTGCGCCAGCGCCCGATCGGCATCATTCGCATCGCGATCAAACATGCGATGGTAATTTTCCAGCGGAAATTTTGAATCCACCGCCACCATGCCGGTGGGGGGCGGCAGATGCAACACACAATCGACGCGGCTGCCGTTGGAAAGCGTGTGCTGCATCGCATAAGCGCCCGCAGGTAAAATATTGCGTACTAGCGCCTCCAACTGCACTTCGCCGAATGCGCCGCGCGAACGTTTGTCGCCGATCAATTCCTGCAAGCTCATCATATTGGTAGTGAGGCCGTCTATTTTCTTCTGCGCCTCATCGATGGTCGCCAGTCGTGTCATTACATTGATGAAAGTATCGTTGGTTTTTTTGAATCCCTCATCGAGACGTTCGGTAACTTTGCCGCTGATTTGATCGAGCCTCCCTTCCACCATGCTGCGCAACTGTTCGGAAGTTTTGCTCAGCATCTCGGATAGCCGGTCACCCTGCTTCGTCAACCCCTCATGCGCATCCTTGAGCATTTCGCGATGCTTGTCTTCAATCAGTCTCGCCTGTTGCGCCAGCAATTCGCGCACCATCGCTGAGAGCGCACCCAGCCTGATCACCAGAAAAGCCATGGCAAGCACAACGGCGACGGCAACAGCGATCAGCAGAATTTCAGATGTCATGCCGCAAAGTATACTTTGGTTGATTCTGGATGTGGGTCACTTATGACTGCGCATTGGCGGCAGCTATCAGCGCTACTTTTTCTTTCCTGCCCATCTGCTTGATTGCATATTCACGTTTGCCTGCTGCCGAGCGCGTATCCTGTTTTTCCTGGTAGACGAGAACCACCGGGCGCCGGGCACGCGTATAGTTGGAGGCCAACTCATTACTCGAATTATGCTCTGCCACGCGCCGTGCTACGTCCCTGGCAATACCGGTGTAGAGGCTGCCGTCCGCACAGCGCACCATGTAAACACTCCATCTATTCATCAGCTCAATGATTCAAGTTCAAGGTTCAGCCGCGCCACTGCTATTTTGCGGCGGTTGCCGCAGCTTGATCAAGCGCGCCAGCCCGAAGTGAATGAAGGCTAGCGCCGTCAGTGCCGGGGCAAACAGATTCAGCAATGGCACAAATTGCAGCAAACCGGTCAGCAGCCCCAGGCTCCACCATGATGACCGTTGCGTGAACAACAGGGCTTGCATTTCCTCGCGGCTGGCATGTTCCGCCAGCGCATCATATCGAAACAAACGCTGGTTCAGATACGTCGCGGCAATAAACGGAACCACCACACCTGCGCCGATTAACCACAAAGGCAGGGTAACCACCCAGATGGCGCTAAAAATGCCGATGGCGACCAGGGCATTAAGCAGGCTGCCGCCCATGCCGCCACCGTGTTCGCGTATAAGTTGCGGATAATCACGTTCGGCTACCAGACGAATCAGCGCGGACATGGCGAACAAAGCGGTAAGCACCAGCGCGGTAATGAAGACCAATGGCACGAACAGCAGCAGATGTGCCATGGCCTGGATTGCATATGCAACCCAGCGCGGCTCCACGCCTTCGAGCCACATTTGAATGCCGATGGCAGTGAGGCCGCTGGCGATCCAGCCTGAGAAAGTATCCCAGAAGCTCACACCCAGAACTAGCCACAGCAGCGCTGCCGCCAGAATCGGCCAGATCACGATCCACAATACCTGCAAGCGGAACAAGTCGCGAAACGCACGTATCAGTGCATCGAATATCGGGGTCATAGATGCTCCTTCACCGGTCATTATGCGGGTTCAGATCGGAGTGTTGCAATGGATGCAGATGATTCGCGAGCTTCGTTTCAGTCAATAACAGAATCCCGCCGTGATAACTCATTATGTCTCCAGCCAGGCATCGAGTTGCGGGCGCAATTCTGCCAGCGGGCAGTAACCTCTGGCAAGCAGGCTGTAACCTGTCTCGTTCTGTACGATCACGGTGGGAAAAGCATGGACGCCCCATAGCTGGGCTTTATGAAAATGGGCGAGGGTCTGGCTTTTCGTTGCGTCGGATTCGAATACCTGCAAGAAGTGTTGTGCGTCCACTCCCACGCTGACAGCGAGCAGCGCCAGTACATCGGACTTGGTCACGTCTGCTTGCTCGAGATAGAAAGCGGATTGAATTGCCTGGAAGAACGGGAATGTTGTTTCCGGATTGATGGCAGATACCGCCACCACGGCGCGGCTGGCAGGTTCGGTGTCGTAAATGAATCCTTGCGGCATCGCGCCCTCGAACCGGAACGGTTGCCCCGTCTGACGTTGTACCGCCTGCCAGTGGTGCAATATTTCTTCACGCTGCGCCGACCCCATTGGCGCTTTCGTTCCGGGGCGCAACCCGCCCAACACCAGTTCCACATTCAGGCGGTCGGAGTAATTCTGCCGGATCGCTTCGATCACCGGTGCGAACCCCCAGCACCATGAGCACATGGGATCGGCGAGATACCAGAGAGTCTTACCATTCATCACAGGATATTTTCATCCCGCTAGGTTTATCCGGGAAGCTGGGTAGGTTACATCTAGCCCATTGTACTCATGCTGCGGTGCGCGAGGCTTTTTTGCGTTCGTGTTCTTGCAAGTAACGTTTGCGGACACGGATGGTCTTGGGGGTGATTTCCACCAGTTCATCGTCAGAGATGAATTCGATCGCGGATTCCAGCGTGAGCTGGATCGGCGGGGTCAGGGTCACGGCTTCGTCGGTTCCCGATGCACGCACGTTGGTCAGTTGCTTGCCTTTGATCGGATTGACGACCAAGTCGTTGTCGCGACTGTGTATGCCGATCACCATGCCTTCATATAGACGGTCGCCGGGGGTGACGAACATGCGTCCGCGTTCCTGTAATTTCCATAGTGCATAGGCCACCGCTTCACCCTGTTCGGCGGAAATCAGCACGCCATTCCTGCGTGAGGCGATTTCCGGTCGTACTGGCGCATACTCGTCGAAGACGTGACTCATGATGCCGGTGCCGCGTGTCATGGTCATGAAATCAGACTGGAAACCGATCAGGCCACGTGCGGGAATGCGGTAATCCAGCCGGACGCGGCCGCGCCCGTCGGAAACCATGTCCTGCAGATCACCACGGCGCGCACCTAGTGCCTCCATTACCGCACCCTGGTTGGCTTCTTCCACGTCTACCGTCAGCATCTCAAATGGCTCGCACTTGACCCCATCGATTTCACGGATCACCACGTGCGGGCGTGATACGGCGAGTTCATAGCCTTCACGCCGCATGCTTTCGAGCAGAATGGTGAGGTGCAATTCGCCGCGCCCGGAAACCAGGAATGAATCGGTGTCGCCGGTGTCTTCCAGTTTCATCGCGACGTTGGTAAGCAGTTCTCTTTCCAGGCGTTCACGCAACTGGCGGCTGGTAACGAATTTTCCTTCCTTGCCGGCGAAAGGCGAGGTGTTTACCTGGAAATTCATGGTTAATGTGGGTTCGTCCACCGCAGGCATCGGCAATGCTTCGGGCTGGTTGATATCGGCCAGGGTCGCGCCGATGCAAAGCTCCTCAATACCATTGACCAGCACAATGTCACCTGCCAGCGCTTCGTCCAACTGCACCCGTTCGATGCCGCGAAAACCCAGCACCTGATTGACCTTGGCTTTCTTCGGCGTATTACTTCCTGCCAGTACCATTACTTCCTGGCCGGGTTTGAGGCGTCCACGGCTGATGCGACCGATGCCGATGCGCCCGACAAAACTGGAATAATCCAGCGCGCTGATTTGCAGTTGCAACGGTTCGTCGGGATTGCCGACGGGCGCATGCACGTGCTTGAGTACCGTGTCGAACAGCGGACGCATGTCGCTGCTGGTCTGTTTCAGTTCCAGCATGGCGTAACCGTTGAGCGCCGAGGCGTAAACCACCGGAAAATCCAGTTGTTCTTCGGTCGCGCCCAGCTTGTCGAACAATTCGAAAGTGCGATTCACCACCCAGTCGGGACGCGCACCATCGCGATCAACCTTGTTGATCACTACGATCGGGCGCAGCCCCAGCGCCAGCGCTTTCTTGGTGACAAAACGCGTCTGCGGCATCGGTCCCTCAACCGCATCCACCAGTAGCAGCACACCGTCCACCATCGACAGAACGCGCTCTACTTCACCGCCGAAATCAGCATGACCGGGCGTATCCACGATATTGATATGCACGCCTTCGTAATCCACCGCGCAGTTCTTGGCAAGGATAGTAATGCCGCGCTCACGCTCGATATCGTTGGAATCCATCACCCGCTCGGCAATGTGCTGGTGGGCGGCGAAGGAACCCGCCTGATGCAGCAGCTTGTCCACCAAGGTGGTTTTGCCGTGATCAACGTGGGCGATGATAGCGATGTTGCGGATGGGACGAGACATTAGGTAAATCCTTGGTCGGAATGGCAAAAGGGCGGCATTATAGCAGCCAGTCAGTGACATAGCTAGGGAAACGCTGATTTATTGACTTGTGACATGAGCATCCGGAGTCGGGGGAATTTTTGATTCCTTTTACAAAACCAAGCGACCGGATTTTTAATAAATTGA
>JAYUYT010000018.1:0-7366 GCA_043752345.1 Nitrosospira sp. | reverse complement strand
ATGCTGACGCTCCCTTGAATTACCTTATGCCATAACGCATAAAGCAGCCAAATGGTTGGCAACTTTTATGAATAAATCAGCGCTTCCTTAGGGGTTTTTCTACAGCGTCAATGTCCAGGTTAAGGGGCAATGATGCGAAGCATTATTGCCCCCTTGAACCGCCAGTTAGCCTGGTGAATAAAGAATAATACACTTACATGCTGATTTTTATGCGAACTTGATGAATTTTTCGAGATCATCCAAGAAGGCTGAAACACCATTGTCTCGTTGCGAGAAACATTTTGCTATGGGCATATCCATTTTGGCCTTTGATATGCGCAGCCTCATTTTTTTGACTCGTTCTGCCCACGGCCCATCAAGCAAGACATAGTCGCAGCAGTTCACAGGCATCACAGCATGAAGAAGATCAATTACATCATTTTCTGTGATCGGAGCCTTTGAGTCCAGATTGAATCCGCGCAATAGTTCGCCAAGGATGAGGAGTGTTCTTGGACGACTGTCACTCGGTAGAAGCTTGCGAGCTTTCGCAACATATTCGGGGTCACTGCGCGCGCTCTCCAGCTCTCCTTTTACCACCCGGATAAGTTCGTTGACTGGTTGAGCGACCTCTGTTCGATTTATATGCGCCAGCGTGATGAATCCACGCATCGTAAAACCGAAGGGTGCAGATTGGTCTCGTTCAGCAAAGAACTTAAGTTGTGGAAGATCTGCAGAAGGCCAGAACCGTTTTGAATTGTTTTGTTCGTTAAGTTCCTGTTCTAGAACCTTATCGAGGGCAAAATCGGTCAAGAAGATATTTGGGAGTAGCCGTTCGAGGAAGGCTTCAGCATCCCGGCAATGTTTGGGATCAGTGGCCTTAGCAAATTCGGCGAACGAAAAGCAAGATAAAAGGAGGGTTCCACCTTTTGATATTAATGCGTTCACGAATCTGTCTTGAAACACCTGAACGTCGGAGAGCAAGCGAATAGCCCAATGGTCGAGATAGACCGTTGGCGGCTCGAAGGACTGCCTCACTCGGACGCCCTCAGGCACATGGAAGAATTCGATCGGCACTTTGTGGGCTGAAAATGCAATGGCTAACGTAAAGTAGATACCGCTACCGGTGCATATAACCGATTTCCGCAGTACCTGATTAGCCCCCTCATTTTCACCACCTCAGTGAATTTCATCAGTCAATTCTTTCAACCTCAAAGCAATCAGAGCGGAAATCCTTTGCCGCAGTTGCCGTGCCCAGAGTGTCCTAGAACATCGGTTTCTTCTTGGCCTTGCTATAGCGTTTGACCCCGGCCATGATTTCCGCCTTGGCTTCCTTGACCCCGGCCCAGCCGACGATCTCGACCCATTTGCCTTCTTCCAGGTCTTTGTAGTGGGCGAAGAAATGCGCGATTTGCGAGCGCACCAGTTCCGGCAGGTCGACGTGCGACTTTTTTTCGCTGTAAAGGCTGCAGAGCTTGTCGATCGGTACCGCCAGGATCTTGGCATCCTCGCCGGCTTCGTCGGTCATCTGCAACATGCCCAGCGGCCGGCAGCGCACCACCACGCCGGAGATCAGCGGCACTGGCGACAGCACCAGCACGTCCACTGGATCGCCGTCTTCTGACAGCGTGTGCGGGATATAACCATAGTTGCATGGGTAGTGCATCGACGTGGACATGAAGCGATCCACAAACATGGCACCGGTTTCCTTGTCCACTTCGTATTTGATGGGATCGGCATTCATCGGTATTTCGATGATGACGTTGCAATCGTTGGGAAGGTCGCGGCCAGAATTTACTCGATCGAGGTTCATTTGCGCTCCTAGGGGCTGGAAAGTGACTATTATAGACACGAGTCCCGGAGATTAACCAATTCGTGCCCATGCGCATGCTGCTCAACTTGGTCGTTATGGCGATAGTCACCTACGCTGCGTTGCTGTTGCTGCTGTTTTTTGCCCAGCCGCGCCTGATCTACTTTCCGGAAACCGGGCGTGATCTCATCGCCACACCCGAACAGGTGGGACTGGCTTACGAATCAGTGGAAATCATCACCACCGACAACGAGACCCTGCACGGCTGGTTTGTGCCGGCCCCGGGAGCTACTGCGGCCAAGGGCACGGTGTTGTTCTTTCACGGCAACGCCGGCAATATCTCCCAGCGTATGTACTATCTGGCCATGCTGGCTGAGTTGGGCTACGCCACTTTCATTTTCGATTATCGCGGCTATGGCCGCAGCAGTGGTTCGCCGTCGGAGTCCGGTACTTATCTCGATGCCCAGGCGGCGTGGCATTACCTCACCGTAACAAAAGGCATCCCGCCTGCCCATGTGGTGCTGTTTGGTGAATCCCTCGGCGGCGCGGTGGCGGCATGGCTGGCGGCACGCGAGAAACCGGGAGCGCTGGTGCTGGCTTCCACTTTTACTTCGGTGCCCGACATGGCTGCAAAAATTTATCCCTATCTGCCGGTGCGGCTGCTGTCCCGTTTCGAATACAACACCCTGGAATATCTGCGCTCGGTTACTTGCCCGGTATTCGTTGCGCACAGCCCGCAGGATGAGATCGTGCCGTTCGAGCAGGGCCGAGCGCTGTTCCAGGCGGCGCCGCAGCCGAAGCAGTTCCTGGAATTGCAAGGCGGCCACAATGACGGTTTCATTTTCATGCGGGAAGCATGGATCAAGGCACTGGCGGATTTTATTGGCGAGAACCTGGGGGCGCCTCTATAATCCACGGCGAATGTAGCGCAGGTAACTCGCATCCCGGCATTACTCTGAATTCATAAAGGTTCCAGGTGCCCAATACCGAAGATATTCTCCAGGCTGGCGACAGTTCCGAAATGATGGAATGCGGTGCGATACCGCATCAGGTGCCTGCGAACGAATGGTCTATTCTGGCAATTCTGGTGGGTGTACATTTCATTCATATCATGGATTTCATGATCATGATGCCGCTGGGCCCGCAGTTCATGCGTTTGTTCGAGATCACCCCGTCGCAATTCGGTTTTCTGGTGTCAATCTACACTTTCAGCGCGGGGCTGTGCGGTTTCTTCGCCGCGTTCGTGATCGATCGGTTTGACCGCAAGACGGTGCTGATTGTTCTGTGCAGCGGATTTGCTGTCGCCACGCTGTTTTGCGCGCTGGCTCCGAATTATCCCGCGCTGCTGGCAGCGCGCGCAGTAGCGGGCGCATTCGGTGGGGTAATGGGAGCGGTAGTATTTTCTATCATCGGCGACATCATTCCCGAATACCGGCGCGGTGCCGCCACTGGCACAGTGATGTCGGCCTTTTCCCTGGCAGCAGTGGTGGGTTTGCCGATCGGCTTGTTTCTTGCCAATCTGTCTGACTGGCGCGCGCCGTTCTTTTTCCTGACCGCACTGGGTGTACTGATAATCGCCGCTGCCTGGTGGGCATTGCCGCCATTACGCGGGCATCTTGAACATCAGCGCGAAAGCAGCCCTTTGCGGCAGTTGCGCACGATTTTTTTCAATCGCAATCATTTGAATGCGTTTGCCTTGATTATCATGCTGATGTTCGCCGGCTTCTCGGTGATTCCTTTCATCAGCCTCTACATGGTCGCCAATGTGGGGCTGGCGGAGACCGATTTGCCTTACCTCTATTTTTTCGGTGGCCTGGCGACATTCTTTACCGCACGTTGGATCGGTCGGTATGCTGATCATCACGGCAAGCGCAAGGTGTTCGGCATTCTCGCCGTGATTTCCATCGCACCGATTCTGCTGGTCACGAATTTGGCAAAAGTGCCGGTGGTTCTGGCCATCGGCGCTACCACGCTGTTCATGATTTTTGTCTCGGGGCGCTTCGTGCCGGCGATGGCGCTGATAATTTCCAGCGTGGAACCGCGTTTGCGCGGCAGCTTCATGAGTTTCAATTCCTCGGTGCAGCAGATCGCCGCAGGTTTCGCCTCACTGATGGCGGGGTCTATCATGGGCAAATCGGCTGCCGGGGAATTGACCCGTTTTGGCACGGTGGGCATCATTGCTGTCATTTCGACCCTTGTTTGTATTTTTCTTACGGCAAGGCTGCGCTCTGCTGAAGAGAGATCTGTCGAGTGAGTTCGCCCGGCTGGACACCAGATTTTCTGCAAGCCTCTGCACTGTTCGAGCCGCTGCGCCCGGCAGGAAACAGGCTTGAGCATCTGCACGATTGGCCCGATATCGGCGCTCTGGAGCATTTGCGGGATCACGTGGCCGCACCGCCCGTCACCCGCTCCGGCAAACAGGTGCGCTTTGTCCCACAGAATGTTGCAGCCCGTGAATTCGCGCAGCGGTACGAACCACGCATTTATCTCGCGGGAGAAGTGCAGACTCGTGCGCACAACTGGCATGATCTGTTCAACGCGCTGGTATGGCTCACCTTTCCGCGCGCCAAAGCGGCGCTCAACCAGTTGCACTATCAGGCGCTGCTGCAGGAACACGGCAATGAAAAAGTGCAGCGCGGCACGCTGCGTGATACGGCAACGCTGTTTGATGAGTCGGGGGTGATCGTGGTGAGCAGCGATGTCGGATTGAGCAAGCTGCTGCAAGATTTCGAGTGGAAGCATTTGTTCTGGCGGCAGCGCAAGGCAGTGTGTGCTCACATGAGATTTTTCCTGTTCGGCCACGGGCTCTACGAGAAAGCGCTGAAACCTTACACTGGCATGACCGGAAAAGGCATTATCCTTGAGGTGGAGCAGGACTTTTTTCACCATCCTCTGGCGCTGCAACTTGCTGCGGCCGATTCGATGCTGGATAATTTTTTGTGCAATAGCGGCGCTGCCCCGGTCATTTTATCGCCAGTGCCGCTGCTGGGTTACCCCGGTTGGTCGCCGGACAATGCAAACGAGGCCTATTATGACAACAGCCAATATTTCCGCCCGCGCCCGACGCGCGTTGCGGATTGATGAGAGGGAATAAACCATGCTGGTAATCGCTCACCGCGGATTTCACGCTGCAGTCCCTGAAAACACCCTGGCCGCGTTCGAAGCGGCGGTGACGCTGGGAGTGAACGGGATTGAGACCGACGTGCGTATCAGCCGCGACGGTCTGCCGGTGCTGATCCATGATCGCGTTATTGCCTCCCGGCAGGCGGTAACCGATCTTACTCATGACGAAATCGAACAGGCGCTCGGGCATAAGGTGCCGACTCTGGACGAGGCGCTGGAGTGTTTCCCCGGCATTCTGTGGAATATCGAGATCAAGACCACGCAGGCGTTGCCGCGAGTGATCGGCGTGCTGAAAAAATATCAGGCCGGCCATCGTATTCTCATCACTTCTTTCCGTCACGATGTAGTGGCGGTTTGTGCCTCCTCACTCCAAATGGATTGCGGCTTGCTGGTGGCGCACCGGCCGCAGACTCTCGATTCCCTGCTGGCTGGCTGTGAGGGCAATCCCAGGATTGATCATATCGTCTGGGATTACAACATTCTGGACGAGGCCTTGTTAAAACAAGCTGCCGCAGACGGTTTTCGCAATTTTGTCTATGGCCCGGTGACGCAAACCGAACACCAGCATTGCCGGGACGCGGGCGTCGATGGCGTGATTACCGATTACCCTCTGCTGGCGCAGAACATGTAGCCAAGGGCAGATTCATCGACTACCATGAAAATGCAGATTCCATAATTGCAGAGGAGAGGAAGATGACTGACATTACCGCAATGCTGGGGGACGAAGCCGACAGGCTTCTGAATCATGTGTGCAAGGGAATACCAAAAGATGGGCTGCATGTGCCGGGGCCGGATTTCATCGACCGGGTGATGGTCGCGAGCGATCGCAAGCCGGGTGTGCTGCGTAATCTGCAGGCACTGTACAACCATGGACGCTTGGCAGGCAGCGGCTATCTGTCGCTGCTGCCGGTGGATCAGGGCGTGGAGCATTCCGGCGGGGCTTCGTTTGCGCCCAACCCGATGTTTTTCGATCCCGAAAATATTGCCAGGCTTGCGATCGAAGGCGGCTGCAACGGCGTGGCTTCCACTCTCGGGGTGCTGGGGATGGTGGCGCGGCGCTATGCCCACAAGATTCCATTCGTTCTTAAGATCAACCATAACGAGTTGCTGACTTACCCCAGCAAATACGATCAGACCTTGTTCGCCAGCGTGGATCAGGCTTTCGACATGGGTGCCTGCGCGGTCGGGGCGACGGTGTTTTTCGGTTCCGAGGAATCGCGCCGGCAGATCCAGGAAGTTTCCGAGGCATTCGCGCACGCGCATGAACTTGGCATGGTGACGATCCTGTGGGCTTACACGCGCAATGCGGCGTTCAAGACTGCGGATAAGGATTACCATGTCAGCGCCGATCTGACCGGTCAGGCCAACCACCTCGCAGTGACGATCGAAGCCGATATCGTCAAGCAGAAAATGGCCGAGAACAACGGCGGCTACAATGCGCTCAAGTTCGGCAAGACCAGCGCCAAGGTGTACAGCGAGCTCACCACCGACCATCCGATCGATCTGGTGCGCTACCAAGTGGCGAACTGCTATATGGGACGAATCGGCATGATCAATTCTGGCGGCGAATCTGGTAAGGATGATTTGCGCCAGGCAGTGCGTACTGCCGTGATCAACAAACGTGCCGGCGGCATGGGGTTGATTTCTGGACGCAAGGCTTTCCAGAAGCCGTTTGCTGAAGGGGTGAAGTTGCTGAATGCGATTCAGGACGTGTATCTGTCACAAGACGTGACGGTCGCCTGATTCCAATTCCATTTCATCAGTGACACTTTGTTGATATCCTCACTCTCGCCTTGCCGTACTAATCGTACTGTCTGCGGCGTTCGTTCGTCATCGCTTCGTTTCACTTTCGAACTGGAATTGGAATAAGATTCCCTACTTGACAATTTTGATAATCTGGCCGGGCACTGGCTCACCGTCGGGATACTGGCCGTTGAGCAGACGCAGGTAATCTTCCGCATTCTTGCCCAACGGCGACTGGCTGGCCAGTTCGGCGTAGCTCAAGCCTTTCCCGGCGGTGATGGTCCTGAGCGCGAGCGGTTTGATGGATTTGCGCTCCGCTGTGGTAAGTGCGCGGAAGCTGTCGATCGCATTGCTGATCTCAGCATGGTGCTGGTCGAACACCGCAAGAGAAGCGCCCACTCCCGCCAGCACGAATGCCTGCTTATCGTGGTAAATCACTCCTGCGGTGAAAGGTCTGCCATCACGCGTGCTAGCAGCGACCAGCGCGGCGGGCAGGCCGTTGATGGTGGTAGTTGAAACTTCGTTGGAGACCCCCAGGTGAAAGTGCTGGCGGGCAAAATCAGCCGGCGAACCGCGCGGATTTTCGGCCAGATTCAATTCCATTAGCGCATCGCCTTGCGGGCTGATCGCCTGCACCTTGTCCGGCTGGTTGCGGATGCGCCAGTTGGGCGGGAACGCTACACTGAACCCCAGTTCACCATGCTGAAACGTATT
>JAYUYT010000017.1:0-17411 GCA_043752345.1 Nitrosospira sp. | reverse complement strand
AATTCGGCTTTCTGTACCACCATCGGATCGTTGCCGACCATCACGACGTTGCCTGCACGGAGTTCCATTGCGGTTTTCATGTTTCTTCCTGAGGATTTAGCAAGTTAAGTGCTATGCGGATGCCTCTGCTGGCGATCCGGAATTTTAAAAACCACGCATTATATCTGATTCCGGCTGAATCGTACCAGATTGGATGCCAGATCTCCCAAACGGCACAGATCTTCTGCCCATTTTTCGCCATGCTGCGCCAACGCAGCCTGATGTGCGGCATAGACTGGCCAAGTATGATCGATCTGGCCAGCGCCATTCCAGTCATGCCACAAGGCGCGCACTGCAACGGCCATGTCTGCTGGCATTCCTGCGGTATAAAGATCAAGGAAGGCATTCAGTTTGACTTGATGTGCGTTGTCCGCTTGCGGGTAGATCTGCCAGACAAACGGTCGTGCCGCCCACTGGGCACGAACAAATGAATCTTCCCCACGCACAAAATTGATATCGCAGGCCCACAGCAGCTTGTCATACTCGCTCTGTTCCAGAAACGGGATCAAGCGCACCGTCAACTGCCCGAATTGCAACGTCTCGCCAGCACCAGGAGACTCAACGCCAAAAAAACCCGCAACTGCGTCAACGACCGATCCCTGTGGCACTGGCAGCAGCACAGATACCGGCACGGTCGAGGCGGCCCAGGCTGCGAACAAGTCACGCAGCGGCGCGCTGCCATAGCAGAACAAGGAAATGCGCAGCTCCCCTGCCTGGCGCGCCGGTACACCCAACCCCTGCCAGAATTCTGATTGCGCAACGCTATCGAATGCACTGCGGGCAGGCAATAACCCCTGCTCGCGCAGCAGTCCACCGGTACCCTCCACAAAACCCGGAAAGAAAAAAAGTTTTACCAGCGGCAAGCGCGGATGCGGCGACGGCAGGCGGTGACAGCCTGTCACCCAGTTCTCGGCGCTGAGATACTCCAGATTGATCCATACCGGGCGCTGCGGCAAAGCCGCCATTGCAGCGATATAGTCCTCCGGCAATTCGCAGGCAAATGCTTCGATCACGACGTCAGCAGGCTCGACCCCGGCAAATGGCTGCTGCCAGTGACATACTTCGACCCCTCGCAGCCACTGTTGCGCCGCAACCGGGTCAGCATTCGGCGCGATACGGGCGAAGCTGGCCAGATCGTCCACCCACAGTCTTACTGCCAGTTCATGCTCGAGCGTCAACTGGCGTGCGAGCCGCCAGCAGACACCGATGTCACCGAAATTGTCGACGATATTGCAGAAAATATCCCAGCGTTGCTTCATGGGGTGTGCCGATAGTACCGATGGATGATGACCGAAAGGCCATCCTGTACGTGAGCGCAGTCCACCTCAGTCAGATCAGGCTTCAGGCCTCATCCGGTTCCGGGTTTTCTGCGGGCTTGGGTTTTGCCCTGGCTTTGGATGGCGCGGATTTTTTCTTGCCGACTTTGCTGGGGATTTTTGGCGTTTTGCACACCACGTCGGCGTTCTGTGCGCGATGACGCAAGGCATGATCCATCAGCACCAGCGCCAGCATCGCTTCAGCGATAGGAGTCGCGCGAATGCCGACACAGGGATCGTGTCTGCCGTGAGTTTTCACGATCACCGGCTTGCCCGCCTTGTCGATCGAGCGCCGCTCCAGGCGGATACTGGAAGTGGGTTTGATGGCAAGATTCACGACGATGTCCTGACCGGTGGAAATGCCGCCCAGAATGCCGCCAGCGTTGTTGCTGAGGAAACCTGCGGGAGTGATTTCGTCGGAGTGTTCGGTGCCTTTCTGCGCGACGCTGGCAAACCCTGCGCCGATCTCCACCCCTTTTACCGCATTGATGCTCATCATGGCATAAGCGATTTCCGCATCCAGCCGGTCGTATACCGGTTCGCCCCAGCCTACCGGTACGCCTTCCGCCACTACACTGATTTTTGCTCCGACCGAATCGCCGGATTTGCGCAACTTGTCCATGAATTCTTCAAGGTGCGGCACCAGCCTGGCATCGGCCGCAAAAAACGGATTCTGCTTCACCGCCTTCCATTGTTTGAACGGAATCTCCACCGGCCCCAATTGCGCCAGGTAGCCGCGTATCGCCACGCCGTATTTTTCGCTCAGCCATTTTCTGGCAATGGCCGCTGCTGCCACCCGTACCGCAGTTTCGCGCGCAGAGGAACGTCCGCCGCCACGGTAGTCGCGTATGCCGTATTTCTGCCAATAGCTGTAGTCCGCATGCCCCGGGCGGAAGGTGTCCATGATCTTGCTGTAATCCTTGCTGCGCTGATCTTCATTGCGGATCAACAGCGCAATCGGCGTGCCGGTGGTTTTACCCTCGAACACGCCGGAGAGGATTTCCACCGTGTCGGATTCGCGCCGCTGGGTGACATGGCGGGAGGTGCCGGGCTTGCGCCGGTCCAGCTCCTGCTGAATGTCCGCGACGGACAACTCCATTCCGGGCGGACAACCATCGACTACGCAACCAATCGCGGGGCCGTGAGATTCACCGAAGGAAGTGACGCAGAAAAGCTTGCCGAGGGTATTGCCTGACATACTGTTACTCTCACAAAATCAAGGTAGCAAGTTTAGCATATCCGTTCCCCACGCCACGCCAAAGCCGGTGACGTCGCTGCCTACCGCGCCCAGCCCGCCTTTGCTGCTGCTGGCGGAGAGATCCATATGCAGCCATGGTGTATCGCCGGCAAAGCGGCTGAGGAAACGCGTAGCAAGGATGTGGTCCGCCTCGCCATCCAGCGTGCATTGCTTGATGTCGGCAATTTTGCTTTCCAGATCGGTCTCGTAATCGGCATCCATCGGAAATGCCCAGATGCGTTCGCCACTGGATTTTCCTGCTGCCAGTGCCTGCTGCGCCAGATCATCACGGTTGCTGAAAATGCCGCTGTAACGCGACCCCAGCGCCACGTGCATGCTGCCGGTCAGCGTGGCGAAATCCATCATCACATCAGGTTTCTGCTTCACCGCCAGCGTCAATGTGTCGGCCAGCACCATGCGTCCCTCGGCATCGGTGTGCATGATTTCGATGGTGGTGCCGTTCAATGCCGTGATGACGTCGTTCTGCTTGTAGGCGCGGGGACCAATGTGGTTCTGCGCAATGGCTAGCCAGCAATCGATGTTTACCGGCAGACCGGCGCGGGTGGCGGCCAACAGGATGCCCAGAGCCACCGCCGAGCCGTTCATGTCCTCGTGCATCCCATGCATGTAGCGCGCCGGCTTCAGATTGTTGCCGCCGGTATCGAAGCAGATACCCTTGCCCACCAATGCCACGGTTTTCTTCGCACCCTTTACGCGTCGCTGCAAATGCACGATGGCAGCGTCTTCCGGGTCGCTGCCCTGGGCCACTGCGACAAATGCGCCCGCACCCATCTTGCGCAACGCCTTGAGATCAAATTCCTGGTGCTTCCAGCCTTCACTGGCTGCGAGCTTCTTGACGCGTTTGCGATAAGCCCCCGGCGTCAGTTCATTCGGCGGCAGCATCGTCAATTCACGCGTGAGCAGGTTGCCTTCCGCCTTGGCGCACAGCAGCGCAAAGCCATCGGCTTCCTTGTGCCCATGCAGCACGATTCCGGTGAGCGCTTTCCTGCCCGGCTTCTTCTTGCCGGTTTTGCGCGACGGCAGTAGCGCACCGTTGACCCACGCGGCATACACCGCCAATTCCGCAAATACGCGCTTCTGCTCGGCATCGCCGTAAACCGCAAGATGTATCTCTGCCGGATTCTCTTCCAGCAGCAATTGCACGGCTTTGCGCACACAGGTTTGCTGCTCGTATCTGGACTTGCTCAAGTCCGGCATGACCCAGGCACACAACGCACCATTCTTGAGATTGGCGCTCACCGGTGCATCGCTGATTTCATCCGGTTTCATCTTGCGCCGCGCCAACAAGTTCCCCAGCACGTCTCTGCCCAGGAAATCGAGTTTATCCGGGAATTTATCCGGCGACTTGCCTGGTTTCGGCAATATCACCAGAATGTGTGTTGCCTTGGTGGAATGGCTTGGAGGTGAAGCGTTCTGTGTCAGTGTCGCAAGCATTGGCGTCTGCCCCGTGAAATATCAGTTATCATTATATACGCCCTATGCCATTATCACTTGATGCAGCTTTTTGCCCAGACTCTCGCAGACCTCCGACTTCCTATCTCCCATGCGCCAATACCTCGAACTGATGCAGTACGTGCGCAAGCACGGGCACAAGAAATCCGACCGCACCGGCACCGGCACGCTGTCCGTATTTGGCTACCAGATGCGCTTTGATTTGTCGGAGGGGTTTCCGCTGGTCACCACCAAGAAGTGTCATCTGAAATCCATCATTCACGAATTGCTGTGGTTTCTGCAGGGCAACACCAACATCAAATACCTCAAGGACAACGGCGTCTCCATCTGGGATGAATGGGCCGATGCGAACGGCGATCTGGGTCCGATCTACGGACACCAGTGGCGCTCCTGGCCAAGTGCCAACGGACGGCACATCGATCAGATCACGCAGGTGATCGAGCAGATCAGGAACACCCCCGACTCGCGGCGCATGATCGTTTCGGCCTGGAATGTGAGTGAATTGGACAAGATGAAATTGCCGCCCTGCCATGCCTTTTTTCAATTCTATGTCGCTGACGGCAGACTCTCATGCCAGCTTTATCAGCGCAGCGCCGATATCTTCCTGGGGGTGCCGTTCAATATTGCCTCCTATGCGCTGCTGACGCTGATGATGGCGCAAGTCTGCGGGCTGAAACCCGGTGATTTCGTGCATACCTTCGGCGATGCGCATCTTTATCTCAACCATCTGGAACAAGTGCAGGAACAGTTGAGCCGCGAACCGAGGAAGCTGCCAACAATGCAACTGAATCCAGCCATCAACAGCATGTTCGATTTCACCTATGCGGATTTCACACTGCAAGGCTACGATCCGTATCCGCCGATCAAGGCGCCGATCGCGGTATGAGTCCACCGCGCTTTTCCATTCTGGTGGCGATGGCAGAAAACCGCGTCATCGGCAGGAACAATGCATTGCCATGGCAGTTGTCCCCCGACCTGAAACGCTTCAAGCAACTCACCATGGGGCATCACATCATCATGGGGCGCAAGACCTATGAATCCATCGGCAGACCTTTGCCTGGCCGCACCAGCGTCATCGTCACCCGTCAGTCTGATTATCAGGTCCCGGGCGCCATCGTAGTGGGTTCGATAGCCGAGGCGCTGAAAGTCTGCAGCGAAGGAAAAGAGATGGATCAGGAATGCTTTGTCATCGGCGGCGCGGAGATCTATCAGCAGGCTCTGGGATTGTGCCAGCGTATGTATGTCACCGAGATTCAGCAGGAATTCGATGGAGATGCACTATTCCCCGAATATAACCCGCAGGAATGGCGTGAAATTTTCCGTGAAAAGCATCAGTTGGATGAGGACGATGGGCTGGAATATCATTTTGTGGTGCTTGACCGCAAGATCTGAGTGGACTGTTTCACCACAACGGTGGGTGAGAGACGCAAAAAAATGGCGGAGCGCAATGCTCCGCCATTCTTGTTTACAAGACTCTGTTCAGATCACTACCACATCCGGCAACGGGAAGCCGTTGAAGTTGCTGGCGTAGGCGGTGGTATAGGCACCGGCATTGGGAATATAGATGAAATCCCCTTCCTGGATATCTTCCGGCAGCATCTCGTCGCGCATCAGGATGTCCACTGAATCGCAGGTTGGTCCGGCAACGCACCAGGAAATATCCTGTCCCGTGCGGTCGGTAATAATTTCATAGCGCAGGCCTTCGGTGACCTCGATCACGCCGCCAAACATGCCCGCATCCCAATACATCCAGCGTTTGCCGTTGCGGGTAGCGGTGCCCACCACGCGGCAGACAAAGTAAGCTGCGTCCGACACCAGATAACGCCCCGGCTCGGCCATGACATGGATATCCGCCGGCAAATCGGCGATGGCCGCATTCACCACTTCCCCGATCACTTCTATCGAAGGGATGGGTTTGACATGACGCACCGGGTAGCCGCCACCGATGTTCAGCAGGCGCGGATTCAATCCGGCATGGCGCATGTCGGCAAAAACTCTTTTTGCGCGATCGATCCCCTCCTGCCAGTTCTGTGGATTGCGGCACTGCGAACCGACATGAAAAGTCACTCCGGCAAGATCCGCCTTGAGCTTGACTGCTTCGAGGATGATCTCCTTGATCTCGGCGGCATGGGTGCCAAATTTTCCTGCCAGCGGCCAATCACTGCCGATGTTGGGGGTATCGATGCGCATGTACATCTTTGCGTCCGGTTTGACGCTGACGATTTTGCGCAATTCTTCCACGCTGTCCAGCACGTACCATTCGACACCCTTGGCGGCGGCATATTCCAGATATGCCCGCGACTTCATCGGGTTGCTGTAATAGATTTCCGCAGCCGGCACACCCAGGCTGAGCAGGAGATCCAGTTCGGCAATGGAAGCGATTTCAAAACCCGTACCTTCCTCGATCAGCGCTTGCAGCACGCGTGGATCAGGATTGGCTTTGACTGCGTAATGCGGATGCACACGCGGCATGACAGCTTTGAAACGGCGGGCTTTATTGCGGACAATATTGCTGTCAACCAGCAGGAACGGCTTGCTGTAGCCCTTTTGCAGGGCTGCCCGGACATGTTCAAAATCCAGGCTGACTTCGGGATGGGTGTCGAATATAGCTTCGGCTTCTACTTTTTTTCGTAGAGCGGCGGTACGTGTTTGCATGAGAGTCTTCCTCCGGGAGGCGCTACGTTTCGGGAATATGGATGTTGACCAGATCGACCGGGCCGAAATAGTTTGCTTTGCTTTTCATGATGACCTCCTGTGCTTTATTGATTGAGGGCTGCGAAAAAACCGGATTATAGTCCGCATTCCAGCGGAATCAAGTATTTTTTTAGGCCAAAGAGACGATGCTGTGACCCGTTGCCGGCGGCGCTAAAAAAACCATTCCATATCAGATGATTACGACAAACATGAGGGGAAGCTATTGGGGTCGGGAGAGGGTGCGGCCACAACAGTTTGCGCTTTCCGGCAAGAACACTGCAACCGGACAGGATATGTCGTGCCCGTCGAGGTTCCCTAGATTTTCGGCAGGGTCACGCCGTGCTGGCCCTGATATTTTCCGCCGCGATCCTTGTACGAAGTCTCGCATACCTCATCGGACTCGAAAAAGATCACCTGAGCTACGCCTTCATTTGCATAGATCTTGGCGGGCAGCGGAGTAGTGTTGGAAAATTCCAGGGTTACAAATCCTTCCCACTCCGGTTCGAACGGAGTGACGTTGACGATGATGCCGCAGCGGGCATAAGTGGATTTGCCCAGGCAGATGGTCAGCACGTTGCGCGGGATGCGGAAATATTCGATGGTGCGCGCCAGCGCAAAGGAATTGGGCGGGATGATGCAGACATCATTTTTTACGTCGACGAAGGAGTTGGCGTCGAAATTCTTTGGGTCAACGATGGTCGAATTGATGTTGGTGAACAGCTTGAATTCATCCGAGCAGCGGATATCGTAGCCATAGCTCGAAGTGCCGTAGGAAACGATCTTGTGGCCGTTCTGCTGCTTGACCTGATTGGGTTCGAACGGTTCGATCATGCCGTGCTCCGTCGCCATGCGGCGGATCCACTTGTCTGATTTTATGGTCATGGGTTCAATTATCCTCGATCACGATCTTGGCGAACAGCTCGGAATAGTCCTGCGACAATTCGTCAACCTTCACCGCGATGCGCCGGGCAATGCCGCGATAAATCCCCGCCACGCGTCCGTCGGGGTCCGCCACCACGGTAGGCGTACCGGAATCAGTCTGCTCGCGGATTTTGATGTCGAGCGGCAATGCTCCCAAAAACTCCGTGTCGTAGTCCTTGCACATTTTCTCGCCGCCGCCCGCACCGAAAATATGCTCGGCATGGCCGCAACTGGAGCAGATGTGAATGCTCATGTTCTCGACGATGCCGATGATGGGAATGCCCACTTTCTGGAACATCTTGAGTCCCTTGCGCGCATCCAGCAATGCAATGTCCTGCGGGGTCGTGACGATGACCGCGCCCGTGACTGGCACTTTCTGCGCCAGCGTCAACTGAATGTCACCAGTGCCGGGCGGCATGTCGATGATGAGGTAATCCACATCGTGCCAGCGGGTTTCGTTCAATAGCTGTTGCAATGCCTGCGTCACCATCGGCCCGCGCCACACCATGGGGGTATCCGCGTCGATCAGCAGACCGATGGACATGGCCTGGATGCCGTGCGCTTTCATCGGTTCCAGATTCTTGCCATCGAGAGATTCGGGGCGGCCAGTAATGCCCAGCATCTGCGGTTGCGAAGGGCCATAGATGTCGGCGTCCAGAATGCCGACGGAAGCGCCTTCCGCGGCCAGCGCCAGCGCCAGGTTGACCGCAGTGGCGGATTTGCCCACGCCACCCTTGCCGGAAGCCACGGCGATGATGTTCTTTATTCCCGGAATGAGCTTCACGCCGCGCTGTACGCTGTGCGGAACAATCTTGCTGGTAACATTGACATTCACGGAGCCGATGCCGGGAATGGTTGCAAGCTTGTCGGCCACCTGTTTACGGATGTTTTCGCTCACGCTCCTGGCCGGATAACCCAGCACGATGTCGAGTGCCACATTGCTGCCGTCTATTCTGATATTGCGCGCTTCCTTGCTGGTCACATAGTCTTTGCCGGTACTGAGATCGGTGATCTCCTTGAGGACGGACTGCACCTGCTGCTCCGAAATGACCACTCTGCAACTCCCTTGTGCTGAAACGCAAATAGACGCTGAATGCCTCGAATTTTAACAAATATCGGATTGGGTTATGCAGTTTGTTACAATCCGCGTTTATCGGATTCTTACAGACAGTTGATGAGCAAGCGAAAAATCCTGGTCACCTCCGCCCTGCCCTATGCAAATGGCAGCATTCATCTCGGCCATCTGGTGGAATACATCCAGACCGACATCTGGGTGCGCTTCCAGAAAATGCAGGGGCACGAAGTGCATTACGTATGCGCCGACGACACCCACGGCACACCCATCATGCTGCGTGCCCAGAGCGAGGGCATCACGCCGGAAGCGCTGATCGCGCGGGTGCAGAAGGAACACGAACGTGACTTCGCCGGTTTCCACGTCGAGTTCGACAACTATTACACTACCCACTCACCGGAAACTCGCCATTATTCCGAGGACATTTACGGCAAACTCAAAACTGCCGGACTGATAACGTCCCGTGCGGTCGAACAGTTCTATGACCCGGTCAAACAGATGTTTCTGCCGGATCGTTTCATCAAGGGCGAATGCCCCAAATGCGGCGCCAAGGACCAGTACGGCGATAACTGCGAAGCCTGCGGCGCGGCCTATGCACCCACTGATCTGAAGAACCCGTATTCCGCAGTATCCGGTGCGCAACCCGAGCGGCGCAATTCCGACCATTACTTCTTCAAGCTCTCCGATAAGCGCTGTCAGGAATTTTTACGCAAGTGGACGAGGAGCGGCACGCTACAACCCGAAGCCTCCAACAAAATGCAGGAATGGTTGGGCACGGAAGGATGGACGGACTCAGAAGAGCACAAACTCTCTGATTGGGACATTTCGCGCGACGCACCGTATTTCGGTTTTGAGATCCCGGACGCACCGGGGAAATATTTCTACGTATGGCTGGATGCACCGGTCGGTTACATGGGCAGTTTCAGGAAGCTGTGCAACGACAAAGGCATCGATTTCGACGAATTCTGGCAGAAGGACTCGACTGCCGAGCTTTATCATTTCATCGGCAAGGACATCCTCTATTTCCACGCGCTGTTCTGGCCTGCGATACTAAATTTCTCAGAGCATCGCACCCCTACAGCCATATTTGCGCACGGCTTTCTCACTGTGAATGGCGAGAAAATGTCCAAGTCGCGCGGCACCTTCATTACCGCCGAGAGCTATATCCAACAAGGGTTGAATCCCGAATGGCTGCGTTATTACTACGCTGCCAAGCTCAATTCCACCATGGAAGATATTGATCTGAACCTGGAGGATTTTGCTGCACGGGTAAATAGTGACTTAATCGGCAAGTACATCAACTTAGCTTCACGTGCGGCGGGCTTCATCAGCAAACGCTTTGATGGAAAACTTGCAGCCTCTCTCGCTCCCACGAGGGAGCGCTTCCTTGAAGGCCTTTCCGTTAAGTCAGTTAATATTGCGCATGACCCAGATGGATTTATTCAAGGGCGCCTCACTGAAGAGGATGTTCCTGATGGTCGCCGCGCTAAGTACATTGCTGGTCTCTATGAGCAACGAAAATATGGCGAAGCTCTCCGGGAAATTATGTATTTGACGGATTCCGTTAACCGGTTTGTTGATTACTACAAACCATGGGAACTGGCCAAACAAGATGGGCGAGATGGTGAATTACACGAAGTTTGCACTGTCATTCTGAATGCATTCAAAAGCCTCACGGTTTATCTCAAACCAGTACTGCCAAAATTGGCGAAGGATGTAGAAGCTTTCCTCAACATTGAACCGCTGGTTTGGGAAGATGCGAAGACTCTGTTACTCGACCACACCATCAACCCTTATTCCCATCTCGTGACTCGTATCGACCCCAAGCAGATCACCGCATTGGTCGAAGTCAGCACGGAAAATCTCAAGCCCACCGCACCGCTGCCGCATTCGCAGCAGCGCCATGCCCAACACCAGGAGAACGCCGTGGAAACCACCACCCAGCCCGCCACCATCAGCATCGATGATTTCACCAAAATAGACTTGCGCGTCGCTCGCATCGTCAACGCCGAGCATGTGGAAGGTGCGGACAAACTGCTCAAGCTCACGCTGGACATCGGCACAGAACAACGCACCGTGTTCGCGGGCATCAAATCCGCCTACGACCCGGAAAAACTGAAAGGACGATTGACCGTGATGGTGGCCAATCTTGCACCACGCAAAATGAAGTTCGGTCTGTCGGAAGGAATGGTGCTGGCAGCCGGTGACGGCAACGGGCTGTATCTTCTGGGTCCCGATGAAGGTGCACAGCCCGGAATGCGGATCAAGTAGCAACCGGGGTCTAGCGCAGTTTGTGGCTTACCCATATAGCAGCAGTGAACAGCAGCACCGCACCGCCCTGGTGCGCAGCCGCCAGCGGCAAGGGAACGACCAACAGCAGCGTGGCAATGCCCAGGCTTATCTGCACCGCCAGCATGATCAGCAGCAGATTGCAGGCCCGCCGGGTCGAAGCCGGCAACGGCAACTGTCTGGATTTGAACCAGAACAGCGGCACCAGGAACGCCAGCATCCAGGCGATCATGCGATGGTCGAACTGCACCGTTGCCATGTTATCGAAGAAATTGCGATACCACGGCTCCAGCATGAATATCTCCGGCGGAATGAAATGGCCATTCATCAGCGGAAAAGTGTTGTACGCCAACCCCGCGCGAATGCCCGCAACAAACCCTCCCGATAACACCATGATGAAAATCAGCGAGGTCAGCGCCAGAGAGAATTGGCGCAGGCTGCGCAATCTGTCGTCTCCTTGCGATGCGCTCGCAGGAAAAAGCAGCCCCAGCGCCACCCATAGCATCGTGGCGTAAATGACGAAAGCCAGTCCCAGGTGAGCTGTCAGGCGGTACTGACTGACATGGGGATTGTCCACCAGCCCACTTTTCACCATGTACCAGCCCATCGCCCCCTGCAAACCGCCCAGCAGAAAAATTCCAGCCAGCTTCAGACCCAATGGCCGGTCGATTCCCTTGCGCGCGACAAAATAAACAAACGGGATGAAAAATGCCAGACCGATGACGCGGCCCAGCAAGCGGTGAAAGTATTCCCACCAGAAAATACCTTTGAACTCATCCAGACTCATGCCCTGATTGACTTTCTTATACTGCGGAGTCTGGTGATATTTTTCAAAAACCACCTCCCAGTCATTTTGACTGAGCGGGGGGAAGGTGCCGACGATAGGCTGCCATTCGACGATGGACAACCCGGAATTGGTGAGACGCGTGACGCCACCAACCACTACCATGGCAAATACCAGAGCACAGCAGGCCAGCAACCAGACGGCGATGGGTTTTTGCATGACGGAGTTATTTTGGAAAAATAAGTTGGAACGAATTTTAAGCGTTATTTCGCGCGCATCAGGCGTTGCTTGTCACGCACCCATTCTTTCTGCTTCTCGGATTCACGTTTGTCGTGCTGTTTCTTGCCTTTGGCCAGACCGATCTCAAGCTTGATCTTGCCAGCCTTGTAGTGCATATCCAGCGGCACCAGTGTGTAACCGGCACGTTCCACCTTGCCAATGAGCTGCTCGATTTCCCTGGCATGCAGCAACAGCTTGCGGGTGCGTACCGGGTCCGGATCGATGTGAGTGGATGCGGTCGGCAGAGCGCTGATGTGACAGCCGATGAGAAACAGTTCACCATTACGGACAATGACATAGGCTTCTTTGATCTGCACCCGTCCCGCACGAATCGCCTTGACTTCCCAGCCTTCGAGGACCACGCCTGTCTCGTATTTTTCCTCGATGAAATAATCGTGAAAAGCTTTCTTATTCTGAACGATACTCATGTGGGAGACGAAAGCTGGTGAGTTTCATGCGGGTTTCGTGTATTTTAACAGCTTTTCCACGCCGCCTCATCAGATCAAGGCGGTCTATCTCATGGCTGAAATTGAAAAATCGGTTCTGGTAGGCTACTCGGCGAGCCGCATGTTCGCACTGGTAGATGCCGTCGAGGACTACCCCAAGTTCCTGCCTTGGTGCGGAGGGTCGTCCGTAACGCCGCAGGATGAGCGCATCACCCATGCGACGGTGATGATCAATTATCATCACGTCAAGCACAGCTTCACTACCGAGAACACCCGGCAGGCGCCGGAATTGATTGAAATGACGCTGCTGGATGGTCCATTCGAACATCTGGATGGGCACTGGCGCTTTGTGCCCCTGTCAGAAGACGCCTGCAAGGTGGAATTCCGTTTGCATTACACGTTCTCGCACCGAATACTGGAGAAGTTGGTAGGGCCGGTGTTTTTCATTATTGCCAACAACTTCGTGGAAGCTTTTATCCAGCGTGCGGAAGAGGTTTACGGCCAAACGTGAAAGGACAGATTGAGATCGAAGTCGTCTATGCGCTGCCGCATGAGCAGATTCTGCGGAAATTGAACGTGCCCGCCGGTACAACAGCCAGGCATGCGGTGGAAATTTCTGGAATCAGCGGGATGCTTTTCGGGATCGATTTTTCGCAGAACAAGTTGGGTATATTCGGCAAATTGATCAAACCTGAGACGATCCTGCGTGATCGCGACCGAGTGGAAATCTACCGGCCGCTGTCCATTGACCCCAAGGAAGCACGCAGAAAACGTGCGAAAGAAACTAGGGTGATGAGGAACAATGCAGTAAAACTTCATCGACAGTAAGCGTCAATATCCTTCTGTGCTTCATCGACGCCCTTCTGGCGGGCGGCCTCATCGGCAAAAATGACACCCCCCGCACCGTCAGGCAGACTTACTCGCGGAGAGTCCCGGAATACTCTCAATTTTGAATTGGCCTGGATGCATTTCTCCTTGTTTCGTTCGGCTTCCGTCCGCTGCGCGATTTCGGTCTTTTCTTCGGCGGCACGACGCTTCTTGAATTCCAACTCCTTCTCAGCCAGGTTTCCAGGTGCGCTCGCCTTGCCAGCAGCTGGCAAAGTCGGCCTGGATTTGATATCCAGCTTCTCTTCGGTTGTGGCAGCCCCTGGCGGTGGTGGCTGATCGCTATACTGAGTGGCGCCATTTTTATCCACCCATTTATAGAATTGTCCATGGGCAGCGAGGCTGAAAGAAAACATCAAAACTGACAACATGAGGTATCGCATGGCTCTCTCCCGCTTTTACACAGAATACTATCTACCGATTCCCCGGACAATGACAGATCTTGGAAAATAGTGTGTTTCTTCTGCCTGGTC
Source organism: Nitrosospira sp. (assembly GCA_043752345.1). Taxonomy (GTDB): domain Bacteria; phylum Pseudomonadota; class Gammaproteobacteria; order Burkholderiales; family Nitrosomonadaceae; genus VFJL01. The sequence goes on along the minus strand of JAYUYT010000017.1, from coordinate 3,503 downwards.
AATGAATTCCCAAGTGTCGGCAGCGTTTACGATCAACAGGTTCGTTTGCCTGCAATCCTTGGGTTTAGCTATAATGCCGCTTTGTAAAGGAACATTATCATGCGACTGGTTCAAAAGGCACTAACCTTTGACGATGTTTTGCTGCTTCCCGCCCATTCTGTAGTTTTGCCGCGCGACGTAAAACTTGCCACGAAACTCACCCGCAACATTTCTCTCAATATCCCGCTGGTATCTGCCGCCATGGATACGGTTACCGAATCGCGACTTGCCATTGTTCTTGCCCAAGAGGGCGGCATCGGCATCATCCACAAGAATATGCCGACAGAATCTCAGGCAGCTCATGTCGCCAAGGTCAAACGCTTTGAAAGCGGCGTGGTGAAAGACCCGATCACCATTCCTCCGAGCATGACGGTACGTGAAGTACTCAACCTCATCCGTCAATACAAGATCTCGGGTCTGCCGGTAGTAGAAGGCTCCAGAGTGGTCGGCATTGTCACCAACCGGGACTTGCGCTTTGAAACCAACCTGGACCAGCCCATCAGAAACATCATGACGCCGAAAGAGCGGCTGATAACAGTGAAGGAAGGTACCAGCCGTGAAGAAGCCATGGCGCTGCTGCACCAGCACCGACTGGAGCGAGTGCTGGTGGTGAATGCCGATTTCGAATTATGCGGACTGATCACCGTCAAGGATATCATCAAGACATCCGAACATCCCAACGCCTGCAAGGATGACCTCGGGCGTTTGCGGGTTGGTGCCGCCATCGGCGTGGGCGAGGGTAGCGACGAACGTGCCGAAGCGCTGGCCGAAGCAGGCGTGGACGTGCTTATCGTGGATACCGCGCACGGCCATTCTCAGAGCGTGCTTGAGCGAGTGCAATGGGTCAAGAAGCGCTTCCCACATATCCAGGTCATTGGTGGCAACATTGCCACTGCTGCCGCTGCCAAAGCGCTGGTGGATCATGGTGCTGACGGCGTGAAAGTCGGAATCGGTCCTGGGTCAATTTGCACCACACGCATCGTAGCCGGTGTGGGTGTACCACAAATTACCGCAATCGAGAATGTAGCCACTGCACTGAACGGAACGGGGGTACCGATGATCGCTGATGGCGGCATTCGCTACTCCGGTGATATTGCCAAAGCGATCGCTGCCGGCGCCAACTCGGTGATGCTGGGCGGATTGTTCGCAGGTACCGAGGAATCGCCCGGAGATATCGAACTGTTTCAGGGGCGTTCTTACAAAACCTACCGTGGCATGGGTTCACTTTCCGCCATGCAGCAAGGCTCCAGTGACCGTTATTTCCAGCAGGCCGAGCGGGACGCTGAAAAGCTGGTACCTGAAGGCGTGGAAGGTCGTGTCCCCTTCAAAGGCAGCGTAATCGCGGTGATCCACCAGCTCATAGGCGGTGTACGCTCAGGCATGGGTTATCTCGGCTGTGGCACAATTGATGAAATGCACAGCAAAGCCGAGTTTGTTGAAATCACCTCCGCTGGTATCCGGGAATCCCACGTGCATAACGTGCAGATCACCAAGGAAGCGCCGAATTATCACGTGGAATAGGGGCCAGCCCCTAACATGCATCAAAAAATCCTCATCCTCGATTTCGGCTCTCAGTACACCCAGCTGATCGCCCGCCGGGTGCGGGAAACCAACGTCTATTGCGAGCTTCACCCCTGCGACGTAACAGATAAATTCATCCGCGAGTTCTCGCCCAGAGGCATCATCCTCTCCGGCGGCCCCGCTTCTGTCACCGAAGAAGAAACGCCACGTGCCCCGCAAAGCGTATTCGAGCTGGGCATCCCGGTACTGGGCATCTGCTACGGCATGCAGACCATGGCGGCGCAGCTGAGCGGCACAGTCGAAACTTCCAAAATATGCGAATTCGGTTACGCTGAAATACAGGCGCAAGGAGATACTGCGCTACTAAAGGACATGCATGACCGTGTCGATACGCAAGGTCACGGCTTGCTGGATGTGTGGATGAGTCACGGCGACAAGGTGACTGCGCTGCCGCCCGGCTTCAAGGTGATGGCAAGCAATGCCGCCTCACCCATCGCGGCCATGGCCAATGAAACGCACAAATTCTACGGCGTGCAATTCCATCCTGAAGTCACTCACACCCTGCAAGGCAAAGCCATCATCGAGCGTTTCGTACATGACATTTGCGGTGTCGGTTACGACTGGAACATGCCCGATTACGTGGAGGAAGCCATCGGCAAAATCCGCTCCAAGGTGGGTAGTGATGAGGTCATCCTGGGTCTGTCCGGCGGCGTGGATTCATCGGTGGCGGCAGCGCTGATCCAGCGTGCCATCGGTGCGCAGCTCACCTGCGTATTCGTGGACAATGGCTTGCTGCGGCTGAATGAGGCCGAGCAGGTGATGGACACCTTCTCCAGAAATCTGGGATTGAAAGTTATCCACGTCGATGCCAGCGAAGAATTTCTCAAGCACCTGCAAGGCGTCACCGACCCGGAGCAGAAGCGCCGCATTATCGGACGCGAATTTGTCGAAGTGTTTCAGCGTGAATCAGCCAAAATCGCCAATGCCAAGTGGCTTGCACAGGGAACGATTTACCCCGATGTAATCGAATCCGCCGGCGGCAAAACCAAAAAAGCGCACACCATCAAATCGCACCACAATGTCGGCGGCCTGCCCGATACGCTGCATTTGCAATTGCTGGAACCATTACGTGAATTGTTCAAGGATGAAGTGCGCGAACTCGGGCTGGCGCTGGGATTGCCACATGACATGGTATTTCGCCATCCTTTCCCCGGCCCCGGTCTGGGGGTGCGTATTCTGGGTGAAGTGAAGCACGAATATGCCGAGCTATTACGGCGTGCTGATGCGATCTTCATCGAAGAGCTGCGTGCTTCCGGCTGGTATGAAAAAACTTCGCAAGCCTTCAGCGTGTTTCTGCCAGTGAAATCGGTAGGGGTGATGGGTGATGGTCGCACCTACGATTACGTGGTGGCGTTAAGAGCCGTCCAGACCCAGGATTTCATGACTGCACATTGGGCGGAACTGCCCTATTCCTTGCTGGGCAAGGTTTCCAATCGCATCATCAATGAAGTGCGCGGCATCAACCGCGTGGTCTACGATATCTCTGGAAAGCCGCCTGCAACGATTGAGTGGGAATGACCCCGCGAGCGGTTTCATCTGCCTTGAAACCAGACCAGATCAAGTAGAAGAGAATATTACTGCGCCTCCAGGTGCAGGCGCCGATGCTCCTCGCTGCAGAAAAACTTATCTTGCGAAGCGATGCTTTCACTTTTCGGCAAATGCACGCTGCAATGGGCGCAGCACACCATATCTTCGCCTGCGGCGGGTGGCGCCTCATCCGGCTTCTTTTTCCCGCGCAAGTGTTTTCTTATTGCCCAGAAAACCAGCACGGCAAGGAGCGCAAAGAATATCAGTCTACCCAAGGCGATTATCTCCGTTGCCGCATTAAAATTGGTCGGGGTGAGAGGATTCGAACCTCCGACTCCTGCGTCCCGAACGCAGTA
>JAYUYT010000016.1:0-7477 GCA_043752345.1 Nitrosospira sp. | reverse complement strand
AGGAAGAAAGAAAATTGCTGGAAGAATTCAAGCAGGACTACAACACCAAGCAAGCGAAACAAATTAAGGAGTAAGAAATGAACTTGATCGATCAACTTGAAACCGAAGAAATCAACCGCCTCGGCAAAACCATTCCGGATTTCGCCCCCGGCGACACCGTTGTCGTTAACGTCAATGTGGTTGAAGGCGACCGTAAACGGATACAGGCTTACGAAGGCGTGGTCATTGCCAAGCGCAATCGCGGCCTCAACTCGGCTTTTACCGTGCGCAAGGTATCCAGCGGTGAAGGCGTGGAGCGGACTTTCCAGACTTATTCACCTTTGATCGCCAGCATAGAGATCAAACGTCGTGGTGCCGTGCGCCGCGCCAAGCTCTATTATCTGCGGGATCGTTCTGGCAAGTCGGCGCGCATACGCGAGAAGCTTCCCGCCCGCGCGACAGCAAAAAAGGCAGCGCAGAAAAGCGAATCAGCCTGAGTTGCGCCACACCCCGGACTGTTCATTGGCAGCCCTGCCCGGGAATTGAGTCTGCTGTCTGCTGCTCTAAAAATCCCTACCCTGCTGTTGCCAGCACCTGATTCCACTGGTGCTGGCGCTAGTTCTTCTGCTTGCTCTCGATTTCCTTGTACCAGATATCGTAAATCTCATCCGGCCACAGCGATTTTATCCAGACGATCACGTCATCGATTTCCTGATTGGTCAACTTGCCATTCCACGCCGGCATGCCGCCGACGCCAGGCGAACCTTCACGGATCATTTTTTCCAGCGTCGCAGTTGAATGATGCCAGTCGTGGGCACTGCCGTTCAGCGGCGGCGGCGGATATCTGCCGTCTGCTCCCTGTTCCCGCCAATTGGAAGTGGCCTCGCCATTCGGACCATGGCAGGATGCACAATGCGTGCGGTAAACGGCTGCGCCGCGCTTGATTTTCTCCGGATCCAGCTTACGCGCTGCGATGCTCTGCGGCGTCGGTGCTGGCAGCGCAGCATCGGCTGCGGCTGGCGCTGCAGTGGATGGAGTTGGTGCGACGGGAGATGGAGCCGGAGTCGCAGCAGACGGCGGCGGCGTTACGACAGGTGGCTCCGATTTACCGCAACCGACTACCAATCCCGCCACCATGCCCAGCAGAAGCAAATAACGCGCACTCATGATTGTTCACCATTCGCGCTGACCATCCTTTGTGTATCGTGTGCAAAACCAAGACAGCGTTGGCGCTGTCCGCTAGCATAATTCATCGTGCCACCTGTTATGAAAAGTAGAAACTGGAAGTATTGGGAAGTGTGTCTGATGGTTACAACGACCAACCGGGCAAGAATGGAATGGGTAAGAGTTTCGTGTTCAGCAACATGACAACAGTGATTGGAATAATGGGGCTTACGCTTCTTACTTCAGACGCATCACCGAATCCTGTGGGTTGGCCGGGCCATGGCGGCTGAACACAGTTGTGCCGCCTTGTTTGTCGATCAACAATACGTTGTAGGGTTCGCTGCGTGCGCCTTCCATGCCTGGGGAGCCATGCGGCATGCCAGGAACAGCCAGGCCGGTGGCGCGGGGACGCTCCTTGAGCAGCCGCTTGATATCCTGCGCCGGCACGTGTCCCTCGATGGCGTAGCCGTCGACCAGCGCGGTGTGGCATGAGCCGAGTGCAGTGGAAATACCCGCACGTTCGCGTGCTTCCTTGTTGCCGACGTCGTTGGTATTTACGGTAAAGCCGTTGGCACGCATGTGATCAACCCATTTCGCACAGCACTTGCAAGTTGAGCTCTTGTAGACTTCGACTGTTGCAGCAGTGGCAAAGGATGCCGCGCCGAGCAAGGCAGCGGCGGTGAGCAGTCTGGAGAAAAATGTGTACACGGATATCCTCATTTGGCTTCTGCGATAATTTTACCACGCATACCCTTGTAATGTCCCGGTAGCGGGCAGGCAAAATTGACTGTGCCAGCCTCGGTAAATTGCCACACCAGTTCCCCGCTCTTGCCTGGGTCAACGCTTATCATGCTGGGATCGGAGTGTTCCATGTCAGGATATTGTTTCATCATCTTGGCATGCTTATCCAACTGTGCCATAGAACCGATCATCATCTCGTGCTTCTTCTTGCCAGTATTTCTGAGAACAAATTTCACCGTCTCGCCCTGCTTCACTTTTATTTCATCAGGTTTGAAACGGTTGTCGACCAGGGTTATCTCGACCGTGCGTGACACCTTGCCTGGATCACCGAGCTGGCCGACCGCTGCCGACCCTTCTTCGTGGTCCTGATAGGCTTGGGCAAAAACGCCAGCCGGAACCAAGCTTATTGCCAAGACAGACGCAATAAAAATCTTTTTCATTTGACCCTCCTATCCATGTTCGATGGATACTTCAGCGGATGCAAAGTTCCGAATGACCGGATGGCTGCAAGATACTGCTACAACCAGCCGGCTGCCTTGACGGGCTGAAAAAGAATTTTCGTGAAAGCGCGGGTTACTTGGCTTCTGCAGCCATTTTCCGATGCGAAGCAGCTATTTTCATGTTTGCCTCTGCAGCCTGTTCATAGAAGCGGATTAAGGCATGGCTATGCGCCTTCAGGTCTTCAGCCTCTCTTCCATAGTGATAGCTTTGTGTTTCATATTGTTCAAGCAATTTTTTGTGCTTCTGCATCTTTTCCTGCATCGCCTGCGCCATGTTTTCATAGTGCTTGGCCAACGCCTCGTGATCGGCACGGGTCTTGGCACTCTGCACCGCCTGGGTCATGTCCATCGGGTGGTAACGCTCCATCTGCGCACAGGAAGCCAGCAATCCAAGAACAGCAAAGGCGGCGAAGAATGTTTTTATTTGCATGATGAGTCTCCTTATTTAGGTCAACATCCAGTGAACGTCAAATGAGCAAAAGAAAGCAGCAGTTTGTACTTGCAATTCACGCACGGTCTCGGCCCACGCAGTAGCATAGGCTGGAACAGCGTTTATCATAGATCAAACCGGCAAAAAGTCCATCAATTTGTCATTGCAAAGCCGACAAATGGATAGTAGGCAGACCATGCGCAGCGCCAGATCAACTTCAATCTACCGGGCGCCATTCGCCCGGCGCTATGCCTTGCAGCGTATACGTGCCAATGGCGGAGCGAATCAGCCGCAGCGTGGGGAAGGATAGCGCCGCAGTCATATGCCGCACCTGACGATTCTTGCCTTCAGTGAGCGTCAATTCAATCCAGGCAGTGGCAACACTCTTGCGGAAACGAATGGGCGGGATGCGCGGCCAGAGATTGTCCGGCTCAGCCAGCAAGCGTGCCTGCGCAGGCAGCGCCTGGTAATCTTTCAGCATCACGCCCCGACGCAGTTTCTCCAGTGCAGCTTCATCCGGCACACCTTCCACCTGCACCCAGTAAGTCTTGGGCAGCTTGTGCTTGGGATCGCTGATTCTGTGCTGCAGCTTGCCATCGTCAGTCAGCAGCACCAGACCTTCACTGTCAGCATCGAGCCGTCCGGCGGGATAGAAATCCGGCAGCGGAATGAAATCCTTGAGGGACTTGTGCCCGGCTTCAGGCGTGAACTGGCAAATGACCCCGTAGGGTTTATTGAACAGTATCAGGCGCGACATGTTCTATTGCGATGGGAATCACAGCATGTCAGGAGAAACAACTGCGCGCAGCACGGTCTCTTCAGTCTCCGCCTTCTCCTTGCGGCTGAACCACCACACTGCACCTTTTTTGATGTTCCATCCAGCCAGCTCACCGGATAACAGCAGCGCCGCCACTTCTCCCAGCGTCGGCTGATGGCCGACCACCACCACCGCACCTTTCGCGGCAGGCCAACCGGCGGCGGCAAGAATATCCTTGGCGGAAGCGCTGGTCCCAATCTCTTTGACGGTTTCAAAATCGTTGCCCAGCGCGCTGGCAGTCTGCTGGGTACGCCGGGCAGGGCTGACGATGATGCGCGTATTTTCCGGCAGCCTCGGTTCAAGCCATTCAGCCATGGCTCGCGCCTGCTTCAACCCCTTGCCGGTAAGTTCGCGCGCAGAATCTGGCAGACCGTCCTCGGCTTCGGCATGACGCCATAAAATAAGCTCCATCATTTTCCTCTATAAAATTGGTTAAGCGCGGAATACGTTTTACTGATCCGCGCCTGAGTCCGTTGCTTGCTGGAACAGCACCTCCGGCCCCACCACAGGTTGCCGGATTTCAACCACTTTGCGCCGGGATTTGACTCCCTGTTTCAGTGTCACCTGACGTAGCGGCACGCCAAAAATCCCCGCGAGAAATTGCAGCAGCGCGGTGTTGGCTTTGCCTTCGACGGGTGGAGCAGCCAGTCTGATTTTGAGCGCATCACCGTGCAACCCCGCAGCTTCAGTGCGCTTTGCGCCGGGCTGGATATGCAAGGTGAGGGTAAGCCGCTGGCCGCCATCGTCGCTGCGATACCAGGTGCAGTGCATCAAAACAGGAAGGAGATTTCCCGCTGCACTCCAGTCACGACCATCAACAATAATTGAATCAGCACCAGCACAAACAACGGTGACAGATCGACATTGGCGATGGGTGGAATGCGGCGGCGGAAGACTCCCAGAAACGGCCGGGTGAAGCTATCGAGCAACGGCGCCATGGGATTGTGCGGGCTGACCCAGGAAAGGACCGCCTGCATGATCACCGTAACCAAAATAATGTAGAGCGTCGTCTTGACGATTTCCACCAATGCCAGCAGCCCCATGCCACCGACGGCGATGCCGGTGACTGCACCGAAATCATAGCCTTTCAGTACCAACGTTCCCGCCAACAGCGCACATTCCACCAGCCATGCCAGCAGCAGCGTGGAAAGATCCATACCGCGCAGGCTGGGAATCACCCGGCGCGCGGGACGCACGATAAAATCAGTGAGGGCAATGAGAAATTGCGTCAGCGGGTTGCGGAAGGGCGCGCGCAGCAACTGCATATAAAAGCGCAGCAGCAGCGCCAGGGAAAACAATCCCAGCAGCGTGTCGAGCAGAAATGTCAGTATCTGGTTGAGCATGGACGTTCCCTTATAACTGCGGTTTATTCCTTGCCAAATTCGTCACCCATTGCGCGCGCACGTTCATGTGCCGCATGGATCGCGCGCGTAATCGCATCCCTGACCCCGTCATGTTCCATGCTCTGCAGTGCGCATTCAGTGGTGCCGCCCTTGGAGGTCACCCGCGCTCGCAGTGTGGCAGCATCTTCATCGCTCTGGTTCGCCAGCTTGGCCGCACCAAGAAAGGTTTCTAGGCTCAACTGCCGCGCCTGGGCTGCATCCATCCCCAGCTCCCGCGCCGCCTGCTGCAGCGCTTCGATGAAATAGAAAACATAAGCCGGGCCGCTGCCGGATACGGCGGTGAGTGCATCCAATGACCCTTCCCGCTCCAACCATAGCACGGAACCCACCGCAGCGAGGATCGCCTCAGCATGCTGCTTTTGCTGCGCATTCACGCCGGGCAGAGCATAGAGACCCGTGACTGCTGCGCGCACCAGCGCCGGGGTGTTGGGCATGGCACGTACCACGCGCCCATATCCGCCCAGCCAGCGGCTGATATCGCTGGCGCGAATGCCGGCAGCGATGGAAATGACCAGATGATCTTTAAGCAGTGGCGCCAGTTGCTTTGCCACGGCCGAAAGCTGCTGCGGCTTCACTGCCAACAGAATGACATCGCTGCTGCTGACACCGTCGGCAAGATCTGCCACTGCTGCCACACCAAACTCGCGTGTCATTTTCTCGCGCCCTTTGGCACTGATCTCCACCACGCGGATTTGCGCAGCGGCATAGCCTTGCTGCAACAACCCGCCGATCAGCGCGGAAGCCATGTTGCCGCCGCCGATGAAAGTGATATTCATATGAACCTTGCGTTGGTGGAATTCCGTAAACCCGGATGATATACCAAGCTGGAGGGTCGGTGACCCTGAACGGATAACCGTGATTCGAGTGGCATGCCGTCTGCTGACAAGCGGCACTGCAGTTAAATGTCAGAAATCCAGCGTCACACTGATGTCCAGCAGTATAGCGGCGGCAAGCTTACTTCTTATCCAGCACGCTCTTGACCAGCGCGAGCAGCTTGTCGTGCCCCGCTCCTTTGTTCCAGTAGCCGGCAACTCCCAGGGCAGAATCGATACCTGAAACTCTCTCATCCTGGACACCGGAGCACAGCAGCACCGGTGCGGTTTTCTTCAGCTCCGGCACGATCTGCTGGAATAGCTCCTTGTCATCCTCGAGATAGAAGTCGAGCAGGATCAATCTACACCATCCATCTGCCGCCTTGCCTCAGCAAGGCTGGACACCGTCCTCACCGTGCCAAATTCAGCAAGAGTACTCTGATAGAACGCCAGCATCAGCTCGTCATCGTCAATTGCCAGAATGGTCTTGTTCATGCCGCTTCCTCGGTTCCATTGATGCAGCAATCATAACCCGCCGGTCGCCACGCTGTCATCTCGAAAGGGGTCATCGATAATTCTGCAGCTTGCCGATTCTCAACAGAGTTGAGAAGAATGCTGAATACTTGCTTCTGACACGTTTCTGCCTGTGATGACAGTCGCAAACCGACACATAACGGAAGTTGATCGGTTCGGAAAGTAGACGCTCACGTTTGACATGAGCGACATGTCCGAGCTTGCCGGGGAACGTCCGCTCGATGGAAGGGTTAGCGAAGTAATCGGCCCGCAGCCGCAAATCGCGCCGAAGAAACACATGATGGCTACGTTGTGGCACAGTGGAATGCGGCGCTGCGGAAGACCGATATAGCAATGGTGCATATTGCCCGCGGGTTAGCGTGGTCCTGGGTGACGTCATCGACATTGGTGAATCGCACTGGCGGTATCTAGCCGCTGGCACGATATCCCGTTTAAGAGAGTGCGCAAGACGACGTACCCGATGCGGCGCCACATTCCAATTTGAATGATGGAGCAAATCATGGCACCACGCAATCGCAACCTTAACCTCAGACCTGCCAAATCCAGAGCCGCACTGACGATCACCCACCCTAACGCTGCCGGTATCGACATCGGCAGTGCCTCCCACTTTGTGGCCGTACCGCCGGACCGGAACGACAATCCGGTGCGTGAGTTTCCAAGCTTCCCGGTCGACCTTCATGCCATGGCCGCCTGGCTCAAGGCCTGCGGCGTCGACACGGTGGCGATGGAATCCACCGGCGTGTATTGGATCCCCTTGTTCGAGCTGCTGGAGTCGCGCGGGTTCACCCTGCTGCTCGTCAACGCGCGGCATGTGAGAAGAACGTCTCGGGCCGCAAGTCCGACGTACTGGACTGCCAGTGGCTGCAACAGCTCATGACCTACGGCCTGCTCAGTGGGGCGTTTCGTCCAGCTGAGGCGGTGTGTGCGTTGCGTTCGCTGTGGCGTCAGCGCGGAATGCTCCTGCGTGCCATTGTCGCCGGTGAACGCGACGGTCAGGTGCTGGCCATGTTCGATTTTATTGGCACGCAGTTGGCCGAGTGCGACCGGGAGATCGAGCAACAGTTGCAAAGCCTGCAAGCTCATGACGGTGAACCGGC
>JAYUYT010000015.1:0-7531 GCA_043752345.1 Nitrosospira sp. | reverse complement strand
AACCCTTTTGCCTCGATAATGGCTTATAAAGCTCGCCCCCTTAATGGCATCTGGGCAACCGCACCGTATCTGCATAATGGTTCCGTGCCAACGCTATATGACTTGCTACTGCCAAAGAGGCAAGCTGACGACCCGGTGGATGGCGAGTACCGACCGGACGAATTCATGGTCGGTTCGCGTGAGTTCGACCCGGTGAAGGTCGGCCTAAAATCGGCGGGTTATGACGGCTTCCGGTTCCGCACTAGCATTTGGGGCAACTACAACAGTGGCCACGAGTATGCTTCCGGCCGCACTCCACAACCGGATGGAACGATATTACCAGCCCTGACCAAGGATCAACGCATGGATCTGCTCGAATACCTTAAGTCCTTATAAGCGCACAAGAAACGAATCATGATCGGCAAGTTGGCACAAATTGATACGGTCAACCATGGATTTTCTCCTCACCTCCGGTGGGTTGCGCTGTGCCCTCCTCCAGCCCCACGCCTACGTTCGTTCCGTTAACCAACCCTGAACCCTGTCCTGAGTTTTATTCACATTAGCTGGCTCATAGGTTTTCGGCGCCAAATTATTTTCTTGCACTATTTTTCCCATGATCTATTTTGAATAAAACACTCCGCCGTAAGCAGCGGGGGTATTAACTGCGCTCTTACAATTCGCTGGCTTTCAGCCAGCCTTCGCCCAAAGTGACGGGGAATTAAACCTGCGGAGATTAAACTTCCGAAAAATGTTGCTGTTTCCTCATCAGATTGACTTGGTATTTGACTGGGGATATTTTAGGAAACTATATTTCGCCATAAGAGGGGGCATCGTGAAGCAATCTTTCGTAGCATCAATAAGACGGCGTCCATCATTTATTCCTGCGTTGCTTCTTATCAGCATGATCCTGCCTGGCTGTGCGACGCTTCAGGATGACGACCCTGAGCGCGGCGCAACCACCGTCAAACAGGATATTTTCGGAGACAGTTTCACCACTATCAAGTACCTCGATCAAGGCTGGAAACCTGCCGACAGTTTGTGGTTTTACAACATCACGCAGGGTTCGAACATGATGCCGTACGATTTCTTCTTGGAGCTGGAGCAAACCGGCAAATCTGAGCTGTTTCGATCCAACGAGAATATGAATCGCTACCGTTACCTGTCGCAGAAACCCACCCCCAGTAACCCGAATGGGTTGCCAATCGGGTGGGTCAAGGATGACTATAAGGGAAGGAATTATGTTGGTCTGACCTGCGCCGCCTGTCACACCGGGCAGATAAATTACCAGGGCACAGGCATACGTATCGATGGCGGGCCGGCGGGCGCGGATATGGAAACTTTGATTAAAGATATCGCTCACGCAATGCAAGCTACTCTGAACGACGAAGCTGTTCGAACCCGGTTTGTCAAGAATGTACTTGCGCGCGGTAATTACACTACAGAAACCGAGGTGCTCAATGATCTCAATAAATACGGTCAGCGCCTCACTACCTACACCATAATCAATCGCAGCCCGACCCATTATGGCTACGCACGGCTGGATGCGTTCGGACGCATCTACAACCGGGTTCTTGAGCACATCATAAACGAAAGGGAGTTAAGAGACTTATTGCGTGATCGCAGGATAATGCGTGATGACGGAATGGCGGAAGAAGAATTAAATTCAATTCTGCAAGATGCGGACAAAGTCCTCAGCGGCGAGCAACGTGACCACATCGTCGAACGCCTTTCCAAGGTTCTGACTAAATGGCAACTCGGACGGTTGCGAAAAGAACTGTTTAATCCGGCCAGTGCGCCGGTTAGTTATCCGTTCTTATGGGATATCCCTCAGCACGATTATGTGCAATGGAACGGCTTGGCCGCCAATGCTGGGTTGGGACCGGTTGGGCGTAATACGGGGGAAGTGATTGGAGTATTCGGCACGCTTGACTGGGCAGAAGAGAAAAGACCCACGCTGTCCACACTTATCGGCGGGCAGGCCTCGGGAACCACTCGCATCAGCTTCGATTCTTCCATTAATGTGCACAACCTGCGCCGAATCGAATCGCATCTCTGGAGTCTTCAATCTCCGCTATGGCCGGAAGAAATTCTAGGGCCGATCGATAAAAACCGCGCTTCGCGCGGAGAATCATTGTTTAACAAGTATTGCGTGAGCTGTCATGCGAGGGTTGATCGTACAGCTCTCGATCGCCGTGTCGTAGCGCATATGTCGAGGGTCAGCGATGTAGGCACTGATCCCCAGATGGCTGAGAACAGCGTAAATTACAAGGGGTTCTCCGGTATTCTACGAAATCAGTATGTGGGCCTTGGTGCGGGTAGTATCCTGCTCGATCGACAGGCGCCGGTTCCGGCTTTGTTGACCAAAGCAACCCTAAACGTGGTTGCAACGCCCGATCCGGACAAGTGGTTTCTGCGTCGCTGGGCCGACTGGATTAGTGATCTGGCATCCGCATTTTTTCATAATGAGATCAAACCTTCGATCAAACATGGCAATTACGATCCGGACACTACGGCCAATCCGGTCACATCGCTGAAATCTTACAAGGCGAGATCACTCAATGGCATCTGGGCGACCGCGCCTTATTTGCACAACGGCTCCGTGCCAACGCTCTACGATTTGTTGCTGCCAAAGAAACGTCCGGGTGACCCGCAAGATGGTGAATACCGTCCAGACAAATTTGAAGTTGGATCGCGCGAATTCGACCCAGATAGAGTGGGCTTAAACAGCAGCGGATATGAAGGTTTTACTTTCGATACCAGCTTTCCAGGTAATAGCAATGCCGGACACGAGTATGCATCCGGACACACTGCGCAGACTACTGGCGAAATTCTGCCGGCGCTGACCAAAGAACAACGCCTGGATTTGCTGCAATATTTGAAGACTCTATAATCCGAATCAATTGCCAGTAACGATACCTGTCATATACAAGGGAGCTACCGATGAGCGCAAGCACAAGTCATTACCTCGAGCAGTATGATGCCGCTGCCGATGCAGATAAATCTTCATTGGCTCGCCGTTGGATTGATACAGAACCTCTGCCATTTTTCAAGGAGCTGCGTGAAAAAAGACCCATTCTGGTGACCCCAAAGTTCACCCTGATTACGCGTTTCGACGATGTGAGGGAAGTGCTAAACATGCCCAAAGTATTTACGGTTGCCCCTTATGTTCCAAAAATGGGTGATTATTTGATGGCGCATGACGACGATGCCCTGCACACCCGCGAGAAATCGCTAATGCAGTGTATGTTGAATCGTGATGATCTTCCGACAGTGCGTGCCATGGTGGCGGATATTGCCAAGGAGATACTTGATGCCGCCAACGGCAATATTGAGGTGGTCAATGATTACTGCCGCATGGTGCCGGCGACACTGGTGCGAAAATACTTCGGGCTTACCGGAGCGAAGCGGCGTGACTTGATCGAATGGTCTTACTGGAACCAATACGATACTTTTCACAACCAGCCTTTTGACTTGCTGCCCCTGGAGAAATATCAATACATTATTGACCGCCACAATGAAACTTCCAAAAAACTCGGCCATTTTATACTCGAACTTATTGCCCGCCGTTTTTTGGAAGTGAAGGCAGAAGAAATAACGCTATCGACTCTGGTGCGATTGGATGACGATATTGTGACGAGAATGTTGCGCACGGATTATCCAAAACAGCTGGATTTCGACATCAAGCGTTTGGGAATTAATGCAGGCGGTCTATTGATTGGTGCAATTGAAACCACTTCGCAGGCAGTTGCGCAAGTGCTTCAGTATCTGCTTGAACGCCCGGAATGGCTTGCCAAGGCAAAAACTGCTGCACAGCAGGATATGCCCGCTGAATTCGATTGCATCGTGTGGGAAGCCTTGCGCTTTGTGCCGATTACTCCCTATCTGTTTCGTACGGCTGCTAGTGATTACGCTGCCGCCAAGGGCACAGATCATGAAACTGTCCTCCGCGCAGGTACCCACGTCTTGCCAGTGACCTTGTCAGCGATGTTCGATGAACGGGCATTTGAATCTCCGGATGAATTTATTCCACAACGCAACTGGTACAACTATTTCCATTTTGGTTTCGGCAGTCATGAATGCCTGGGACGCTACGTGGGCATGGTGATGATTCCGGAGATGGTGCGCCAAGTATTGATCCGGCCGGAGATACAGGCCACAAGTAGCATTGACTACAAAGCGGGACCTTTCCCGGAACAATACGATCTATTCTGGAGCACGCTGTAGGGTACGAAGTTGCGGTAAATCAAATCACAAACATATCGACCAATAAAACCTGATGCGTTTGAGAAAGACAGCTTGGCCGCCTATGAAAAGGTGAGTTCAGATCCCCCCTACTTTAAAAACAGAGTTGGCGAAATCTAAAGTTGCAGCTACAGCCACCTTTCTCAAGGAGAAACGGATCAACACCCGCTTTGCCACGCTAAATTTGTGGCTGGGCGTCTTGTAGAGCCACCGTCCAGTCTACTTCTCGTTCAAGCAGGATGCACCGAAAGCGCCGCACCGACTTAACAGGGTTGCGAATTGACGAATTCGGGAGTTGCGCATAGCGTCGCTTATTGCTTCACTCTAACGAACACCGGCTGCATTCCCGCGAAAATTTCGCTACACTGTGTACTTTCCGACTTGTTCGGGGCGATCACGGCCCTGTCAGTCACCATTAACGCGGTTATCACACTACGGAAATATCTAATGTTCATCAGTGTTCTTGAGCTTTTTAAAATCGGCATCGGCCCCTCGAGTTCGCACACCATGGGACCGATGGTGGCGGCCAGTGATTTCCGCAACCGTATCCAGACGTTTGTTGCCACGCATGCAGTCGATCCGGATCTTCATGTGCGCTGCACCCTGAAAGGTTCGCTGGCCTTTACCGGCAAAGGCCACGCGGCCGATCGCGCCGTGGCATTGGGGCTGCATGGCTATTCACCGGAAGGTCTGGCCGACCAGCCGGTGAACGAGCTGACGGAACGCCTGTGGCACAGCCACTCCATCAGTCTGAATGCAACACTGTCGGCCAGGTTCTGTGCGGCTGAGGATGTGGTGTTCGATCGTAGCAAACCGCTGCCGCAACATCCGAACGGCATGATCTTCGAATTGCTCGACCCTAGCGGCAAAGCGATCCTGGCGGAAACCTATTTTTCAATCGGCGGCGGTTTTGTCAATACGCTTGCCGAAATCAGCACGCTGGATGCGCCGCTCAAAATGGAGTCTGCCAGCTCGTGTCCTTATCCGTTCGATTCGGCGGATGCCATGGTGCAGATGGCGGCTGACAGCGGTTTATCAATCGCGGCGATAAAGCGTTTGAACGAACATACCAAGATGACCGATGTCGCACTCGACAAGGGGCTGGATGCCATCTGGCGGGCGATGCAGGTTTGTCTCGAGAAGGGATTGGCGGTTGAAGGCATTCTGCCTGGAAGCCTTAAGCTGCCACGGCGCGCGAAGGCTTTGTTCAAACAGTTGCAGGATGCGCCTGCAGAAGCCAACCTGAACGACTGGCTGTGCGCCTATGCCATGGCGGTGAATGAGGAAAATGCCGCCGGTCATATGGTGGTGACTGCGCCCACCAATGGTGCGGCGGGGGTGATCCCCGCAGTTCTGTATTACCTCGTGCACCATGAAGGCGGCACTCTGGAACAAGTGCGGGAGTTCCTGCTCACGGCTGCTGCGGTCGGCGGCATCATCAAGCATAGAAGTTCGATTTCCGGGGCGGAGGTGGGATGCCAGGGCGAAGTCGGTTCCGCCGCTGCCATGGCGGCAGCCGGTTTATGCGCGGTGCGCGGCGGCAACCCGCAACAGATCGAGAACGCTGCGGAAATCGCGCTGGAGCATCACCTCGGCATGACTTGTGACCCGGTGGGTGGTTTGGTGCAGGTTCCTTGTATTGAACGTAACGGCTTTGGTGCGATCAAGGCATTTACCGCCGCTTCGCTCGCGAAACGCGGGAGTGGGGTACACTTCATGCCGCTGGATGGGTGCATTGCCGCAATGAAGCAGACCGGTCTGGAGATGTCGGTAAAGTACAAGGAAACCTCTCTGGGCGGATTGGCGGTCAGCATTACCGAATGCTAAGGAACTGCTGAACAAGGACGCGCCGGATGACCATGCCACTTGCCGACGTCATCCTGGCGGTGCATTTTATGTTCGTGCTGTTCGTGGCCGGCAGCCTGCCGCTGATCTGGGTCGGTGCATGGCGCGGGTGGGATTTCGTGCGTAGCCATCGCTTCCGGTTTGCGCATCTTGGCGCGATCCTGTTTGTGGTCGGCGAGTCGCTGCTGGGCATGGTCTGTCCGTTGACCGCGTGGGAAGACGAGCTGCGTCAGACGGAAGGGCGCGGCAGCTTTATCCAGCGCTGGCTGCATTACATCCTATTCTATGATTTCCCGGAAGGGGCGCTGACTATCGTTTATGTATTGTTCGCGCTGCTGGTTGCGGCCACTTTCAAACTGGTGCCGCCGCGCCGGCGATAGCCTCGCGTGCCAGACGCAGCATGGCCTGTTCGCTCAAATCGTCTGCCCGCAACACCAGCCCCTGTGCATGCCGCGCATAATGCTTGAGAGTGGAGCGGGTATAGGCCGGGTCATAGTGTTTCACCAGCAATTCTTCCACCAGTTGTTCCCATTGTTTCTGGCTTGCGAGTTCTTTCCAGTGGCCGATGATCTCTTTGCCGTGGAGGCCGATGAGACAATCGAGTTTCTGATCCAGGGTGGGGGTGTCGATCAGGAAGTGGGCGTATTCTTCCATGAGTAACTGCACGCGGCTGGCCAGCTCCACTTTCAGACGAATGCAATCGCTTTGCCACATGGCATCTATCATGGTCTGGGGAACGCGCAGGTCACCGATTTTTTTGCTTTCTGCTTCGACATAAACGGGTTTTGCCGGGTCGAACTGCTTGAGTTCGGCGCACATCAGGCTGTCGAAATATTTTTGCGACGGTTGCGGCGCGCCCGGCATGTTGCCCAGCACTGAGCCGCGGTGACAGGTGAGCTGTTCCAGATCCAGTACTTGCGCGCCGGCCTCGCGCAGCGCCTGCAGCAGACGGCTCTTGCCGGAGCCGGTGAGGCCGCACACCACGCGCCAGTGAAATTGCTGCGGCAGAATCGCAAGCGCTTCCAGCACTGCGTGCCGGTAGGTTTTGTAGCCGCCTTCCAGTTGCTGTGCGCGCCAGCCGATTTGGCTGAGCACATGCGTCATCGCGCCGCTGCGTTTTCCGCCGCGCCAGCAATACACCAGCGGATGCCATTCCCGCGGGCGATGGACAAAGTGCTGCTCGAGATGACGGGCGATATTGCGCGCGATGAGGGCAGCGCCCAATTTTCTGGCGTCGAACGGCGAGACCTGCTTGTAGATCGTGCCAATCTGGGTGCGTTCTTCGTCGTTCAATACGGGATAATTGATGGCGCCGGGAATGTGATCCGCAGCGAATTCAGACGGCGAGCGCACGTCAATGATCTCGTCAAACTCCGCCAGCTGTGCTACGGTAATGGCGCCTGCAGTTTTCAAGAAACACTCCATCAATGAACAAGCCAAACGAAATAATCCGTCTGACGCAGTA
>JAYUYT010000014.1:0-7591 GCA_043752345.1 Nitrosospira sp. | reverse complement strand
CCTTTGGAACCGCGCCGCATGATGACGTGGCTGCCGGATTGGCGAATCTTCGCAAACCCCAAGCGCTCAAGTGCCTTGACTACCACAGCACCCGAGACGTGCGGCAGCTTAGGCATGTGTGGGTACGCTGAACATCGTGACCAACGGATGCCCTGGTGCAGGCAGGGGAAACTCGGATAAATAAAGCGCCGTCGCCTCCGTTAAGTTGGCGATAGCTTCCTCAATCGTTTCACCTTGGGTCGAGGTGCCGGTTTCGGGATTGAGGGCAACATATCCGCCTTCTTCGGCAGGAGTAAGAATTGCGGTCAGTTCCATGGCTAGACTCCGGGGAAGAAAAATTAATTATCGCGCATTTTGGGCGTTGATGCCCAATGAAGTTGCAGGAAAAATGTTCCCGGCATCTTGCCGGAATTGCGTGAATGTATCGACATTCGCCCATCATTATTCTGATGGATGAAACAATGTAGCGAATCAAGTTAAGTGACGTGTTATACGGATTCGAACTCTTTGAGCGTCTTACCATCTTTGTTCCTCCATGCAGTAAGACCGTTTGCATGACCCCCATGTATCACGGCCGCAGCTGCGCTAGGACTAGAAAACTCGGCATCCTTAGTAAATAAAAGATGGTCCGGTTTAACTGTGAGGACACCCTCATCTTTCAATCTTTGCCGCATATTCATTGGCCATGGATATTTCTGAGAGGAAGGACGCTCATTTAGAACGGCCTGTGACCCTGCAAGTACTACAATTCCGTTTGGAGTCAAATGTCCTATAGCCTTTAGTCCCTTTATTTCACAGGTAAGCGTCTCAAGCTCTGTTACACCAGCCGCATTTATTATGGTTGGTACCAACACCTCGACACCGAGAACCGGCAAGAGTTGATGAATCTTCTCAAGAAATATTTCCATATCTTCACGGTCCGATTCCGGTAACCTCGAGCCACTCGCTTGACTGTTTTTAACTTGGGCTCGACCAGCCTGTTTCGCTTGTTCAATTAAGCGCCCTTCAAGATATCTGATGTGGGCTTTGGTGAGATTTTCGTCTTTACTTATGAAGAATGTGATGTTGTTCCAAAAGTCTTTGTCGAGATGGCCTTTCACTCTGTCTCTAACGGACTCCGCCTCTCCGATATATACGGCACTCTTTCCAGTTTCTGGGTCAATACCTGTGAGGAAGTAGACACCCGAATTCTGGGACTCTTCTCGGGCAAGCACACTATCGAACTCACTTCTTGGACCAGCGACAGCCTTACCTGCCCAATTTGATAACTCGGCTGTTCGGAGCCGTTTTGGATCCCCATGAGCGAGGAAGATTTTAATGGTTGCACTTGGCATGAGTTGAATCCATATGGCTTTGTTATAGGGAGGCAGTCTTGCGCCCTAACTCTGATGCCTGCTCCCTGACTCAGCATCGTGGATCGCGCCAAAAGCAGATTGTAGCCACTTTGCAAGACAGCCGGGTTGTTTTACATCTACCCCCTCAACCTCGAATGGCTTCATCCTCCCGCACGGTTCATTTTTCATGGCACGGCTTATTTGCTATGATGCGTCTCTTGCTTCGCGCGAACCATCCGCTTCATGCCCAATATCGATCTGCACTGCCATTCCACGGTTTCCGACGGTTTGCTGACGCCCACGCAGTTGGTGGAGCACGCCGCTGCGCGCGGAGTGGATGTGCTGGCGCTGACCGACCACGATGATGTGGGCGGATTGGCGGAAGCGCGCCGCGCTGCTGAAGAAAAAAACATCACTTTCATCAACGGGGTGGAGATTTCCGTCAGTTGGCGCAGCCAGACGCTGCACATAGTCGGTCTCGGTATCGACCCTGAGCATGCCCCGCTGGTCGAGGGTCTGGCGGCCATCCGCAGCGGCCGCACGGAACG
Organism: Nitrosospira sp.; assembly: GCA_043752345.1. Lineage (GTDB taxonomy): Bacteria > Pseudomonadota > Gammaproteobacteria > Burkholderiales > Nitrosomonadaceae > VFJL01. The sequence goes on along the minus strand of JAYUYT010000014.1, from coordinate 5,709 downwards.
CGCGCGCAATATCGCCGCGCAACTCGATAAATCCGGCATCCACGGCAGCCTGGAAGGAGCTTACGCTTATACCGGAGCGGGGCGGCTGATAGGCCGCACTCACTTCGCGCGTTTTCTGAGCGAGCGGGGCCATGCCAAGGACGTGAAATCCGTATTCAAGAAATATCTGGTCAAAGGCAAGCCCGGCTATGCGCCGCATCAATGGACTTCGTTGAGCGAAGCGGTGGGCTGGATCTGCGGCAGCGGCGGCAGAGCGGTGATCGCCCACCCGGCGCGCTACAAGCTGGGCAAAGGTGCGCTGGATGAGTTGCTGCTGGAATTCCGCAATCTGGGCGGCACGGCCATCGAAGTCATCACCGCTAGCCATACGCCGGAACAATCCCTGCTGTTTGCCCGCCATGCACAGCGCCTGGGTTTGCTGGCTTCGCGCGGCTCGGACTTCCACGGGCCGGGCGAAAGCTATTTTGACCTGGGCCGGATGCCCGAATTGCCTGCCGGCTGCACGCCGGTGTGGCATGACTGGAACGTAATGATGTAACCGGGTCTTATCCTTGTAATTCACCCCCGATAACCAAAACCAGAAACCGCTTACGTGGCTCAATTCTTTTCCATCCACCCGGACAACCCGCAGTTGCGCCTGATACGGCAAGCAGCGGAAATCGTGCGTGCCGGGGGCGTGATCGTTTATCCGACCGACTCCTGTTACGCGCTTGGCTGCCACCTGGGCGACAAAGACGCCATGACGCGCATCCGCGCCATCCGGCAGGTGGACGAACGGCATCACTTCACGCTGGTGTGCCGGGATCTGGCTGAGATTTCGCATTACGCCAAGGTCGATAACCGCCAATACCGGCTACTCAAGGCGAGCACGCCCGGCAGCTATACTTTCATATTCGAAGCCACACGCGAAGTGCCGCGCCGTTTGCAGCACCCCAAACGCAACACCATCGGCCTGCGCATTCCCGCTCATCCCGTGGTGCAGGCGCTGCTGGCGGAATTGAATGAACCGCTACTGAGTTCCACCCTGATGCTGCCGGGAGATGAATTCCCCCTCAACGATGCCGAGGAAATCCGTGACCGCCTCGAACACCAGGTGGAGCTGGTGCTGGACGGCGGTCCTTGCGGTCTGGAGATGACCACCGTGATTGACCTGACTGGCGAGGTACCGGAACTGACCCGCCAGGGCAAAGGCAGCGCCGCACCTTTCGGCATAGCGCATGGATAGCATCATTCAGGGAATCGCCATCTGGGCGCTGCCGGTGATTCTTGCCATTACCCTGCATGAGGCTGCGCACGGCTACGTGGCCAGATATTTCGGCGATCTCACCGCCCATGCGCAAGGGCGCATCAGCCTGAACCCCATGCGGCATATCGATCCGATGGGCACGATCGTGGTGCCGCTGGTTCTGTTCACCTTGAGCAAGCTGACGGTCGGCACCGGCTTCCTGTTCGGCTGGGCCAAGCCGGTGCCGGTGAACTTCGGCAACCTGCGCCGCCCCAAGTACGACATGCTGTGGGTGGCTGCCGCCGGGCCGGGCGCAAATCTTTTCATGGCGTTCCTGTGGGCGCTGGTGATGAAGCTTGGCCTTTCGATGCCGGACAGCGAGCTGTCCAAACCGATGCTGCTGATGGGCGAGGCGGGCATTGAAATCAATGTGATCCTGATGGTGCTGAATCTGCTGCCATTGCCACCGCTGGACGGCGGCCGCATGGCAGTAAGCCTGCTGCCCCACCGCCTGGCGCACCATTTTGCACGGATCGAACCTTATGGCTTTATGATACTGCTGTTGCTGTTGTTCACCGGTATGCTCGGCACCATTATCGGACCCTCTATTATGTTTACAATACAGATGGTGGCAATGCTTACCGGGTTGAAAGCTTGAGTAACATTTAATCTTAAGGACACAAGTAACATGTTTACTGATCGCGTCTTGTCTGGAATGCGTCCCACTGGCAGATTGCATTTGGGGCATTACCACGGTGTGTTGAAAAACTGGGTGGAGCTGCAGCACCAGTTTGAATGCTTGTTTTTTGTTGCCGACTGGCACGCGCTCACCACGCATTACGATACGCCGGAAATCATCGAGCAGAATGTCTGGGACATGGTGATCGACTGGCTGGCCGCCGGGGTGGACCCGGCACAGGCGACCCTGTTCATCCAGTCGCGGGTGCCTGCGCATGCCGAGCTGCATGTGCTACTTTCCATGATCACGCCGCTGGGCTGGCTGGAGCGCGTCCCCTCCTACAAGGATCAGCAGGAAAAGCTGAGCGAGAAAGACTTGAGCACTTATGGCTTCCTCGGCTATCCGCTGCTGCAGAGCGCGGATATTCTGATTTATCGCGCCAATCGTGTACCGGTGGGCGAAGATCAGGCGCCACACATCGAATTCACCCGCGAAATCACGCGCCGCTTCAACCACATTTACGGCAAGGAAACCGGCTTCAAGGAAAAAGCCGAAGCGGCGATCAAGAAACTGGGCTCCAGGAAATCCAAGGTCTACCGTGAACTGCGTGACCGCTATCAGGAGCAGGGAGACGATGAAGCGCTGGCGACGGCGAGATCGTTGCTCGATGAGCAGCAGAACCTGAGTATGGGCGATCGGGAACGGTTATTCGGCTATCTTGAAGGTGGCGGCAAGATGATCCTGACCGAACCAGAGGCACTGCTCACCCATGCGTCTAAAATGCCGGGGCTGGATGGCCAGAAAATGTCTAAGTCCTACGATAACACCATCGGTTTGCGGGAAGATCCGGCCAGCGTCACAAAGAAGATCCGCACCATGCCGACCGACCCGGCGCGCATCCGACGCGGCGACCCGGGCGATCCGGCCAAGTGTCCGGTGTGGCAATTCCATCTGGTTTATTCGAACGACAAGACCCAGGATTGGGTGCAACAGGGTTGCAAGAGCGCGGGCATTGGCTGTCTGGAATGCAAGCAACCGATAATCGAGACAGTATTGGCCGAGCAGGAGCCGATGCATGAGCGCGCCAGAATGTATGAGGAAGACCCCACGCTGGTGCGCAATATCATCGCCGACGGCTGCGAGAAAGCCGACAGACTGGCTCAGGAAACTATGCGTGACGTAAGAGAGGTAATGGGGCTGAATTATTCTTAGCGCATACCTCCGGAACGGCAAAATCAGGGCTGGGCGCGGTATAATTAAAATCGAGCAATAAGACGTTTCCACTGCAGAATGAACACACTCCTCAATCCTGTCGCCACTGGTCCGATTGCAACAATCCACGGTGAGCCGCTGCTGGAACTGCCACGGGATCTGTACATCCCGCCGGATGCGCTGGAGGTGTTTCTCGACACTTTCCAGGGACCGCTGGACTTGCTGCTTTATCTCATTCGCAGACATAACCTGGAGGTGCTGGATATCCCGATGGCGGAACTCACCCGGCAATACATGGCCTATGTCGAGATGATGCGCGCCAATCAACTGGAACTGGCGGCAGAGTACCTGCTGATGGCTGCGCTCCTGATCGAAATCAAGTCACGCATGCTGCTGCCGCGCCCTGTCAGCAGAACTGAGGAAGATATCGATCCACGCGCCGAACTGGTACGCCGCCTGCTGGAATACGAGCAGATGAAACTCGCCGGACTGCGTCTTAATGAGCTACCCCAGGCTGAGCGGGATTTTGCGCTGGTGCAGGTATGGATAGAACAGGCAGCGGTAAAGCGTCTGCCGGAAGTCAGTGTGGATGATCTGCGTAACGCCTGGCTTGCGCTGGTAGCCCGCGCCCAGGTCAACCGTCACCATCGTGTCACGCGCGAAGAACTTTCGGTGCGTGCACATATGAGCCGCATCCTGCGCCATCTGCATGGGCGCGAGTTTGTTGAATTTCAGGAACTGTTCGGTGCCACTGCCGGCGTATCGGAAGTCGTGGTAACTTTTCTTGCATTGCTGGAGCTCTCCAGGGAGTCTCTGGTGGAGGTAACTCAACCTCAAACCTTTGGAACCATTTATGTCAGATCAGTCAATTTCCTCACTGCCGCCTAGTTCATCCGTTCCGCCCAATCCTGGTGAGATCAAGCGTATCTTGGAAACGGCGTTGCTCACCAGCCAGGAGCCGCTGCCACTGTCGGAATTAAAGAGACTGTTCGATGAAGAATTGAGTCCCGAAATTCTGCGTAGACTACTGGAAGAACTGCGCGAGGACTGGGCAGAGAAAGGAGTAGAGCTGGTAAATGTCGCCAGCGGCTGGCGCTTTCACAGCAAACCGGAAATGCAGCAATTTCTTGACCGGCTCAATCCACAAAAACCGCCGCGCTACTCGCGTGCAGTACTGGAAACTCTTGCCATCATCGCTTACCGTCAGCCAGTGACCCGTGGCGACATTGAAGAAATTCGCGGGGTGACGGTCTCCAGCCCGGTACTCAGGACTCTCGAAGCGCGCGACTGGATAGAAGCCATCGGGCATCGCGATGTTCCTGGCAGACCAGCTCTCTACGTTACCACCAGAAATTTTCTTAACGATCTTGGTCTACGTTCCCTGGAAGAGCTGCCAGCGCTGGAAGATCTGGGTTCGTTGATTGAACCACGAGAAAGTATGGATTTGCTCCCGGTTCCACACTTAACTACCGCCGTTGATGATGCCGAGACCATGCTACCAGTTCTGCAAATATCTCCAGAATCAAGGCTAGATCCATCTGCAAACGACCTGCCAATACCGCAAGAAAAGACAGTTGACTGATTTGTGAACGAGGTAATCATATGCGAGTAATTCTGGTGGCAAATCCTAAAGGTGGCTGTGGTAAAACCACACTGGCAACCAATCTGGCCGGTTATCTGGCTGGACAAAATCAGCGCGTAATGATGTGGGATCTGGACCGACAGAAATCGTCGTTGGATTGGCTCGCGCTGCGCTCTGCCGATTTACCGGCCATTACCAGGCTGGATGCAGATCGCGATGAGATCCATCCAAAGATTCCAGAAAACAATGACTGGCTGGTACTAGATTCCCCGGCGGGAATGCATGGTAAAAACCTTGCTTACGCCTTGAAACTTGCGCACAAGGTCCTCGTACCGGTGCAGCCATCGGTATTCGACATGGCCGCTACGAGGGATTTTCTGGATCGCTTGATAGAAGAAAAAATCGTGCGCAAGCACAAAACTTTTATCGGCATTATCGGTATGCGCGTAGATCCGCGTACCCGCGCTGCAGCTACTCTAGAGCAGTTTCTCACTCAGTACGACCTGCCCGTTCTCACCTATCTGCGCGATACCATGGTGTACGTCAATGCGGCCTTCAACGGCAAGAGCATTTTTGACCTGCCGCATTACCAGGCTGAGCGCGACCTGGAACAATGGCAACCGCTGATCGAATGGCTGAGAACTTAGGCAGCATCGGGCCATTCTAGCCAGAGAGTCCTGCTAACTGACGGGGAATACTCTACTCAATGCTGCATATGGTGGTGATGGCCGCTGTGGCCATCGGCAGCGGGTTTGCTGGCGGGCTTCTTGGCTGCTGCAGCCTTGGCCTTGGCCTTGGCCTTGGCTTTGGGCTTGAGCGGGGTGAAGCGCGCCGATTGCGCCTCCTGTCCCGGCAGCTTGACGAACACCACGATCACGCTCTGCGGCTTGAGTGTGAACTCGCCGCTGCCCCTGAACACATTGTCCCCCGCCGGCTCCAGCTTGACCGTGGTGCGGGCCTTAGCCGTGCCGATCTGCACGGTCGCCTTGCTTACCCCGCCTTCGGTCGCAA
>JAYUYT010000013.1:0-2965 GCA_043752345.1 Nitrosospira sp. | reverse complement strand
GTTATGCCGCCTGCTGCGCAGCGGTTCGCGATTTTGACGTCCGGGAGGGCATGGGCAAGATTGCAGTGCCGGTGCTGGTCATTGCCGGCGACGCCGATCCGGCCACGCCACCGCAGATGACGCAGGAGATTGCGAATGCGATTGCTGGAAGCCGTTTTGAATCGCTGCCAGCGGCGCATTTGTCCAATATCGAATGCCCTGTCGCATTTAATCGCTTGCTCACAGATTTTCTCAAATCATAGAGACCACACATGGACGATAAAGAGCGTTTCAAGCAAGGTATGACGGTAAGGCGCGCAGTGCTCGGCGATGAATGGGTGGATCGGGCGCAGGCAAAACAAAATTCGTTTACTGCGGAGTTTCAGGATTTCATCACCCGCTATGCCTGGGGCGAGGTATGGTCCCGACCGGGCCTGGATCGCCGCAGTCGCTCACTGATGACATTGGCGATGATGATCACGTTAGGTCGCTGGGAAGAATTTCGGCTGCACGTGCGCGCCGCACTGAACAATGGCCTCACGGTAGCCGAAATAAAGGAAGTGATCCTGCATTCAGCGATATACGCCGGGCTGCCTGCTGCCAATAGTGCATTCGCTGAGGCAACAGAGGCGCTGAAGGCGTGCGGTATTGATGTTACCGCTGATGACGACCTTTCCGGATCAAGCCCGAAGGTCCGATGATTTCAGACGGCTAGGCTAGAGGTCTGCCAGCAGGATCGATAAACACTTTACCGTCGACCACGATGGTATGGAAGGTGCGCAAGGAAACCATGCACGGCGGCGTGACGACTGCACCGGTACGAATATTGAATGCGCCATTGTGAAAATCGCATTCGATGGTGTCGCCTTCCACGCAACCTTCCGACAGCGAGCCGGGGCCGTGGGTGCAGTTGTCATCGGTTACATAGAAGTGATTGCCGAGGTTGAATACGGCAAGCGTCAGGCCTGCCGCTTCGACCTTGACGACACCACCTTCGGGAATGTCGCTCGTTGGGCAGAGTTCTAACAATGCAGTTGCAGAAGAATCGTTCATGGATCTGGATTTAAATACGGGTTGTATGCAAAAGTATGACGGAGTGGACAAACTAAGCAGCAAATTGTTATGGCTAAAATTGACACTGCAAGTACAGAAATGATAACGTAATCCAGCTAAAGAGGAACGATGTTCCGCATAAAAGAACAATTGTCGCTGCCGGGTTTTTGTGCCGATTTAGCTGGGCGGCTTGCGACAATGAAGAAAGATTTTTTGCTCGATGAAATTCTCGCTGAAAAGGAACATTCCAAATGTTAAAACCTGAACAAAATGCACTCGTGACACAGACAGGGCCTGGCACGCCAATGGGTGATTTGTTCCGCCGTTACTGGCTGCCCGCGCTGCTCTCGCGGGAACTGCCCGCGCCGGATTGCCCTCCCGTCCGCCTCAAGCTGTTGTCAGAGCGCATGGTTGCATTCAGGGATACGCAGGGGCGTTTGGGTTTGGTGGACGAGTTTTGTGCGCATCGCGGCGTTTCGTTGTGGTTTGGCCGCAATGAAGAAAATGGTATTCGCTGTCCTTATCACGGCTGGAAATATGATGTGAATGGGCAGTGCATTGAAGTCCCGTCAGAACCTGCGGAAAGCGGTTACTGCAGCAAGATCAAACTGAAATCCTATCCGATGATCGAACGCGGGGGTGTGATCTGGGTATACATGGGCCCGCTGGAGCATCAACCGCCGTTTCCGGAATTCGAGTTCGCGACCGTGCCGCCTGCGCAAAGTTACACCTCCAAACGTTTTCAGGAGTGCAATTATTTGCAGGCGATGGAAGGCGGCATCGATTCCAGTCACGTATCGTTTCTACATAGCGGCAGTCTCAACACAGACCCGTTGTTCAAAGGCGCCAAGGGGAATCAATACAACCTGAACGACCGTAAACCGATTTTTGAGGTGGTGGAAAGTGAGGGCGGGCTATATATTGGTGCCCGGCGCAACGCCGAAGATGGCCACTATTACTGGCGGATTACGCCATGGGTCATGCCCTGTTTCACGATGGTGCCGCCGCGTGGAGATCACCCGTTGCATGGCCACTTCTGGATTCCGATCGACGATGAAAATAACTGGGCCTGGAGCTTCGACTATCATCCGGTGCGCGCGTTAAGTCATGCAGAGCGCAGTGCGATGGAGGCCGGCAAGGGTATCCACGTTGCGGTGGACAAAAACTACCGCCCTTTGCAAAACAAGGACAACGATTACCTGATGGATCGCGCGGCGCAAAAGGCCGGTATCACCTATAGCGGTATCGAAGGCATTGGCATGCAGGACGCATCGCTACAGGAAAGCATGGGCCCGCTCTGCGACCGTACCAAGGAAAATCTGGTTTCTACCGACAACGGCATCATCATGGCTCGCCATCGATTGATGAAAGCAGCGAAGGCGCTGCGCGACAAAGGCACACCACCCCCGGCGACCAATCCTTCTGCACAGCGGGTGCGCTCCGCATCGGTAGTATTGCCTGCCGGCGTGGCATTCAAGGATGCCGCAAAAGATGCACTACTGGCACGCGAAGGTGTTGCACAATCGTCGGTCTGAGCGAGTGCAATGACTGGTTGAAAATCGGTCCGGAGCGCCAATGTGTGCCCACCAATAATCAAAATAATCTTTAAAGGGACGGGATAGTGGAAAAAGTAAAAGCAGCGGTGAAGACAGGTCCTAGCCAGATAGAAATCCGCGAGTTTCCGATGCCCGAAATAGCCGACGACAGTGCGCTGATGAAAATGGAAGTCGCCGGCATCTGCGGTACCGACGTAAAGATGTACAAGGAACCATTGCGCGACGGACCCGTGATCATGGGCCATGAAAATATCGGCTACATCGCCAAAGCGGGCAGCGAATTCACGCGCCGCAAGGGTTTCAAGGAGGGTGATCTGGTGTTCGTCGAGCACTATGTGGCTTGCATGAAATGCGAATGGTGCCACAAGGGCGAATAC
>JAYUYT010000012.1:0-17725 GCA_043752345.1 Nitrosospira sp. | reverse complement strand
TGCGGATATTCTCGGTATCAGCTTTGGCACGCAGCCAGGCATCGTGATGCTCGGCAGCATCTAGCTCAGCTTTCTTCAGCAACTGCTCCAGACTCGGCATGGTATCCATTACTGGTTCCACTGATTTATTTTCGCCGGTTCCCGGTGCATTGGTTTCATCCATGGTTGTGATCAGTTCTGGTTGGTCTTGTGGATTCTGTGGCTGTTGCATGGCTCTCCCTCTCATTGCTCTTCAGTTCAGAGCATATTGGGATAGTTTTTCCGATTTCAAGCCGGGGAAAAGGAATTTATTGCAGGCTGGATACGCTGCTCTCGCTGGGTGGGGGTACCTGGCCCAAGACCGATGCGACGGGAAAGCCTCCAGGAAAGAAAAGCGGGCAATTACTTGCCGATGTTATGTGCCAGCTCTGCAGCCTTGCCGGTATAGTTTTGCGGCGTCATTTGCAGCAAGCGTGTTTTCTCGGCTTCCGGCACGGCGAGGCCGGCGATGAACTGGTGCAGCGCTTGTTTAGTAATGCCGCCCTTGCCGCGGGTCAATTCCTTCAGTTGCTCGTAGGGATTGGGCACGCCATAGCGGCGCATTACCGTCTGGATCGGTTCCGCCAATACTTCCCAGGCATTCTCCAGATCCTGCATTAACCGCTCCGGACTGGCTTCCAGCTTGCTGAGTCCCTTGCTGCAGGAGTCATATGCCAGCAGCGTATGCCCCAGCGCCACACCCAGATTGCGCAATACGGTGGAGTCGGTCAGATCACGCTGCCAGCGTGACACCGGCAGCTTCTCGCTCAGGTGTCGCAACAATGCATTGGCGATACCCAGATTGCCTTCCGAGTTTTCGAAATCGATTGGATTGACCTTGTGCGGCATGGTGGACGAGCCGACTTCGCCTGCTTTGGTTTTTTGCGTGAAATAACCCAGCGAAATATATCCCCACAGGTCGCGATCCAGATCCAGCAGCACGGTATTGACACGTGCATAAGCGTCGAGCAGTTCCGCGATGGCATCGTGTGGTTCGATCTGGGTCGTATAGGGATTGAATTCCAGACCCAGTTTCTCGACGAAAGCCTGGGCGAGTTTTTCCCAGTCAAAATTTGGGTAAGCAGCAAGGTGCGCGTTGTAATTACCGACCGCACCATTAATTTTGCCGAGTACGGCTATGGCAGATAGCCGCTCGCAGCCGCGTTGCAGGCGATGGACAAAGTTGGCAAGTTCCTTGCCCAGGGTCGTCGGGGTGGCAGGCTGACCGTGCGTGCGGGCAAGCATCGGTACCGCCGCCAGTTGATGCGCCATCTCGCTGAGTCTGGTGATGATATTTCCCAGCGCCGGCAGCAGCACCCGGTCGCGGCTGTGCATCAACATCAGTCCGTGGGAAAGATTATTGATGTCTTCCGAGGTGCAGGCAAAATGAATAAATTCCACCGTCGCGGTGATTTCGCTATTCTGCACAAGACGTTGCTTGAGCCAGTATTCGATGGCTTTGACGTCGTGATTGGTGCGGCCCTCGATAATCTTGACTGCTTCCGCGTCAGCTTCGGAGAAGTTCGTCACCAGATCGTCGAGTTGCGCGATGGTGCTGGCGGAAAACACCGGCACCTCGCTGATGGCGGGCTCCCGGCTTAACGCTTTGAACCATTCAATTTCAATCTGTACACGGTAACGAATCAGTGCATATTCACTGAAACAAGGCCGTAGTGCCGCAACTTTGCCGTGATAGCGGCCATCAAGGGGAGACAGGGCAGTGAGTGGAGATGGATTCATATTCTTGTTTCTGTTGATTACACATTTTAACACAGGTGACTAAGGAGCCACTGGACAAGTCCTCCGTGGAGCGCGTTGCTGGTAAAATCTGGATGATCGCAAGGCGCGCGACACAGGTCGTAGCTGGCCTACGAAGCCAAGGAGCGCAACACAGCAAGCGCTAGATTTTACCGCAACCCTATGGGACGGGGATTTGCGGGCGGTCTGCGGTGTCAGGCTCGTAGCGAAGGGAATAACCATTCGCGTCCTCGCCTTTCGTGCATCCCATCCCGCAAAGCCACCGTCGCACCCGCGTGGGACTTGTCCAGTGGCTCCTTGGGCTTCTGACTTATGCCATGCAGCAGCGAAAATCGGTATAATCCGCGGTTCGATTAGACTGCTAGCAAGGGGATACCATGAAGCTTGTCGGATCGCTCACCAGCCCTTACGTGCGCAAGGTGCGCATCGTTCTGGCGGAGAAGCACATCAGCTATGACTTTGCGGTAGACATTCCGTGGGCCGTGGACAGCCAGGTACCGGATTACAATCCATTGGGCAAGGTGCCGGTACTGATCATGGAAGACGGAACGCCGTTGTACGATTCGCGCGTGATCGTCGAGTATCTTGACAATATCAGCCCAGTAGCGCGTCTGATTCCGGAGTCCAACCGGCACCGCATCATGGTCAAGCGCTGGGAAGTGCTGGCAGACGGGATCAGCGATGCCGCCTCTACGATTTTCCTGGAACGCAAGCGCCCTGCTGCCCAGCAAAGCCCGGAATGGATCGCGCGTCAGCAGCAGAAGGTCGCACTGGGTCTGGAAGCTGCTGCCCGCGAACTGGGCAACAAAAAATGGTGTGACGACAATGCCTACACGCTGGCTGATGTCGCATTGGGCTGTACGCTGGGTTATTTGGTTTTTCGTTTTCCGGAAGTCGAGTGGCGCAACGCCTTCCCTAATCTTGCCGACCTCGCCGACAAACTGGAAAAAAGAACGTCATTTGTAGAAACAATGCCAAAAGGGTGATTGCTGGCTGTGTGAATGAAAGCTGCGGTACATTCCAGTACCGTCAATCATCCTGTAATTACTCCCCCTCCCAGACATACCTTGCTCTCGTAAACCACCACTGATTGCCCCGGCGTCACCGCCCATTGCGGCTGGGCGAATTCGATCTCACATCTATCATCGCCAAGATACGTGATGAAGCAGGGAGCATCCGGCTGGCGATAACGGATCTTGGCAGCATAGACCCAGTTGCAGTGGGGTGCTTGGCCGCTGATCCATGTCAGGTCAGCAGCACTGAGCACGGGACGGAATAATGCGGGATGATCGTGACCTTGCACCACGATCAAGATATTCTGCATCATATTCTTGCCGACCACAAACCACGGTTCGCCAGCGCCGTCCCTGGTGCCGCCGATACCCAGCCCCTGCCGCTGGCCGATGGTGTAATACATCAGACCGATATGCTTCCCCACCACTGCGCCCTCCGGAGTCTGTATTTCTCCCGGCTCATGCGGCAGATAGCGATTGAGAAATTCCCGGAACGGACGCTCGCCGATAAAACAAATTCCGGTGCTGTCTTTCTTGGCGGAATTCGGCAAACCGTGATCTCGGGCAATTTTGCGCACGTCGCGCTTGTAAAGATGTCCGATCGGAAACAGCGTGCCGGCTAACTGCGCCTGGTTCAGGCGATAGAGAAAATAACTCTGATCCTTGGTTCCGTCCTCGCCTTTCAGCAACTGGAACTCACCGTTTATTTCGCGCACCTGTGCGTAATGACCGGTGGCAATATGCTTGGCGCCGAGACTGAGCGCGTGATCAAGAAACGCTTTGAACTTGATTTCTGCATTGCATAATACGTCCGGGTTGGGTGTGCGTCCCGCCTTGTATTCGGCAAGAAACTGACTGAACACCCGCTCCTTGTATTCGGTGGAGAAATTCACCGCCTCCAACGGAATGTCGATAATATCCGCCACCGACGCGGCGTCGATCAGATCCTGGCGGGAGGAACAGTATTCATCAGTGTCATCGTCCTCCCAATTCTTCATGAACAGACCGACCACGTCGTAGCCTTGCTGTTTCAGCAGCAATGCCGCAACGGCCGAATCGACTCCGCCCGACATCCCGACTACCACGCGCTGTTTGCTCATCGTTTCAATCGCAATGGGTAAGAATATCCAGAGGATAATGCTTGCCTGCCAAATGATCCTCGATGCACTGCATCACTAGCGGACTGCGGTGACGCGGGACCAATGCGCGAATTTCATCCAGGCTGAACCATGCCGCGCGCAGTATGCCATCATCCAGCGTGCGCTCAGGGTCGTAGCCGGTGACTGAACCGGCAAAGGCAAAGCGCAGATAAATGATATCGTTGGCGCGGGAGTGCCAGCGATAAATACCCAGCAGCCATTGCGGAACGAAGGTATACCCGGTTTCTTCCAGGGTTTCCCGGATCGCGCCCTGAATGATCGATTCATCAGATTCCCAGTGCCCTGCCGGCTGATTGAACAATTCGCCGCCAGTGGTTTGCTCTTCCACCAGCAGGTATTTCCCGTCCTGCTCGATGACTGCTGCAACCGTGACATTAGGTTTCCAGATCATGCTGCTATTCCATGAGCGCGCGCCAAACCGGCACAAGCCCGCATTCTAGCGCCTTGATCAGGAGAAAGGAACAAACTGCGGTGGCTCTTATCCCCGAAACACGGGTAAAATGCAGCAGCTCTTCTTGCCTTGAGATAAAGACAAACCCCACGCATTGCCGACTTGCCAATCACTTAGGGAGACACCATGTACCAGCACATCACGCCGCCAGCCGAGGGTGAGAAAATCCGTGTCAACGCGGACCTTTCCCTGGACGTGCCCGATCATCCAGTCATTCCATACATCGAAGGCGACGGCATCGGTGTAGACATTACTCCGGTGATGCAGAAAGTAGTTGATGCGGCGGTGGCCAAAGCCTACGCCGGCAAACGCAAAATTTCCTGGATGGAAATCTATGCCGGGGAAAAGTCCACCCGCGTCTACGGCGAGAATGTATGGCTGCCGGAGGAAACTCTGCAGGCCGCAAAAGAGTATGTGGTTTCGATCAAGGGACCATTGACCACGCCGGTGGGCGGCGGCATCCGCTCGATCAACGTGGCGTTGCGCCAGGAACTGGATCTGTACGTATGCTTGCGGCCAGTGCGTTATTTCCAGGGGGTGCCAAGCCCGGTAAAGCAGCCGGAGAAAACCGACATGGTTATTTTCCGCGAGAACTCGGAAGATATTTACGCCGGCATCGAATGGGAAGCCGGTTCGGATAAGGCAAAAAAGCTGATCGACTTCCTGATGAAAGACATGGGGGTCACCAAAATACGCTTTCCGCAAACATCCGGCATCGGCATCAAGCCGGTGTCCAGCGAGGGCAGCGAGCGTCTGGTGCGCAGGGCAATCCAATATGCGATCGATAACCGGCGCAAATCGGTTACGCTGGTGCACAAGGGCAACATCATGAAATTTACCGAGGGGGCCTTCAAGAACTGGGGCTACGCCTTGGCGGCAAGAGAATTTGGCGCTAAATTGCTCGACGGCGGGCCATGGATGAAGCTGCCAGCGGACAAGGGCGGGATCGTCATCAAGGACGTGATCGCCGATGCGTTTCTGCAGCAGATTCTGCTGCGGCCGGAAGAATACGATGTGATCGCCACGCTGAATCTGAACGGTGACTACATCTCCGATGCCCTGGCGGCACAGGTGGGCGGTATCGGTATCGCGCCGGGCGCGAACCTCAGCGATTCGATTGCGATATTCGAGGCGACCCATGGCACTGCACCCAAATACGCCGGCAAGGATCAGGTCAATCCCGGGTCTATTATCCTGTCGGCGGAAATGATGCTGCGGCACATGGGCTGGATTGAGGCTGCCGACCTGATAATCCGGGCGGTGGAAAAAACCATCCAGGACAAAATCGTAACCTATGATTTCGCGCGGCAGATGACCGGCGCGCAGAAAGTATCATGCTCGGCATTCGGTCAGGCGCTGGTCGAACGCATGACATAAAAAAGCCCTTGCCGGTTTCCCGGCAAGGGCTTGTTGCATCCAATGATTATATACTGATTGCAGCTCTGAGCTGCGTCAGCAGAGAATCGTTAGGCAGCCTGAATGTTTGATGCTTGTTTGCCTTTCGGACCCTGAGTGACTTCAAAGCTCACTTTCTGACCTTCCTTGAGGGTTTTAAATCCAGACATGTTGATTGCGGAAAAGTGCGCAAACAAATCTTCGCTACCATCGTCGGGAGTGATAAAACCAAAACCCTTGGAATCGTTAAACCATTTCACTGTACCTGTTGCCATTTTTACTTCCTATATATAAAAAAACCGGGCCGGAAACCCGAATACTGTTTGAGTTTCAAGACCGCAAACGGCTGTAACCGGTACTGCAGAACACTTGAAGCCAAACGCCAAGGTTGGTTTTACGCAAATCTGGCGCCCAAGTCAAGTGCTGATAACGCATTTTGTAAAATTGCAACAGAATAATTTTCTCAAGTTACTTGAAATTTTCGCCGTAATCGTCAAATATACAAAAGAATATGTGTTCCATTCCAATCTAATGAGCAAACGAAATAGGTAGCCATGGCAACAAAAAATCATGGGGATGTCGTACTGGAGGCTAAAAAGAGTAAACTCAAACCTCCGCCAATGTTCAAAGTGATTTTGCTGAATGACGATTTCACACCGATGGAATTCGTGGTTACGGTGTTACAGACTTTTTTCTCTATGAATCGAGAACAGGCGACACAAATAATGCTCAAAGTTCATAGAGAGGGAATGGGAGTATGCGGTATCTACCCCAATGATATTGCCATCGCCAAGGTTAATCAGGTCACCGTATTTACCAGACAACATCATCATCCGCTACAGTGCGTGATGGAGGAAACCTGAAATGATTGCGCAAGAACTAGAGGTGAGTTTACACATGGCGTTCGCCGAGTCGCGGCAGAAGCGCCACGAATTCATTACAGTCGAGCATCTGTTGATAGCAATGCTCGACAACCCCACTGCGGCCGATGTACTGCGCGCCTGTTCGGTGGATGCAGATGACTTGCGCAGGCTGCTGACCGAACATGTCAATGCAAATACACCCACTGTGGCTGGTACGGGCGAAGTGGATACTCAACCAACGCTTGGTTTCCAGCGTGTAATTCAGCGTGCCATCTTGCATGTCCAATCCTCCGGCAAGAAAGAAGTCACTGGTGCCAACGTGCTGGTGGCGATATTCGGCGAGAAGGACTCGCATGCGGTTTATTTCCTGCACCAGAAAGGCGTGACCCGGCTGGACGTGGTCAATTACATCTCCCATGGCATCAGCAAAGTGCCCCAGGGCGGCGGCGCCAAGACCGAAGGCGAGAGCGACAGCGAACAGGAGATGGGCGCCAGTGGCGCATTGGAAAGCTACACCATGAATCTCAACAGCCAAGCCCTGGCTGGCAAGATCGACCCACTGATCGGGCGTGAAAAAGAACTGGAACGTGTGATTCAAACATTGTGCCGCCGGCGCAAGAATAACCCGCTGCTGGTGGGTGAAGCAGGCGTCGGCAAAACCGCCATCGCCGAAGGACTGGCGCGGCGCATCGTCGAAAATGACGTACCGGAAGTTCTGGCACACCACCAAGTTTACGCCCTGGACATGGGGGCGCTGCTGGCTGGCACCAAGTATCGCGGCGATTTCGAACAGCGCCTGAAAGCAGTGTTGAAGCAGTTGCTCGATAGCCCCAACGCCATCCTGTTCATCGATGAAATCCATACGTTAATCGGTGCAGGGGCAGCTTCTGGCGGCACGCTGGATGCTTCCAACCTGCTCAAGCCGATACTCAACACCGGCCAACTGAAATGCATCGGCGCCACGACTTATAGCGAATATCGCGGAATTTTTGAGAAGGATCACGCTCTGTCACGGCGCTTCCAGAAAATCGATGTGCCTGAACCCAGTGTGGAAGAAACCATTGCCATCCTGCGCGGGCTGAAATCCCGTTACGAAATGCATCACGGCGTCAAATATACAGCCACTGCACTCTCCACCGCAGCGGAGTTGTCGGCCCGCTTTATCAATGACCGACACTTGCCGGACAAGGCGATTGATGTGATCGATGAAGCCGGCGCGGCCCAGCGCATCCTGCCGAAATCAAAGCAGCGCAAGGTCATCAGCAAGCATGAAATCGAAGACATCATCGCTAAAATTGCGCGCATTCCGCCGCAAAGTGTCTCCAGTGATGACCGCAACACCCTAAAGACGCTCGAACGTGATTTGAAGACCGTGGTCTTCGGTCAGGACAAGGCTATCTATGCGCTCACGACGGCGATCAAAATGGCGCGCAGCGGATTGGGCAACCCGCAAAAACCGGTTGGCTCATTCCTCTTTTCCGGCCCCACCGGTGTCGGCAAAACCGAGGTGGCGCAGCAGCTTGCTTATGCGTTAGGCATCCAACTACACCGCTTCGACATGTCCGAATACATGGAACGGCACGCGGTGTCACGTCTGATCGGCGCGCCGCCCGGCTATGTCGGTTTTGACCAGGGTGGTCTGCTCACCGAGGCTATTGCCAAACAACCTTATGCGGTGCTGCTGCTGGACGAAATCGAAAAAGCTCACCCCGACATTTTCAGCATCCTGCTGCAAGTGATGGATCACGGCACCCTGACCGACAACAACGGCCGCAAAGCAGATTTCCGCAACGTGATCATCATTATGACCACCAATGCTGGCGCCGAATCGCTCGCCAAAACTTCCATCGGCTTCACCAAGTCGACGCAGGCGGGTGACGAGATGGCCGACATCAAGCGCATGTTCACGCCGGAATTCCGCAACCGCTTGGATGCGATCATCTCCTTCGCGGCGCTGGATCGCGACGTGATTCTGCGCGTGGTAGACAAATTCCTGATGCAACTGGAAGCGCAGTTGCACGAAAAGAAAGTGGAATCCATCTTTACCGATGCGCTCAAAGCACATCTGGCGAAAGATGGTTTTGATCCCATCATGGGCGCGCGTCCGATGGCCCGGCTGATTCAGGACACCATCCGTAGCGCGCTGGCGGATGAATTACTGTTTGGCCGTCTTGCCAACGGCGGCCGGGTAACGGTGGATGTGGATGCTGACGGCAAGGTGAAACTGCAATTCGAGGAAGAAGCAACCGCCGTTATATAAATTCTGTCCGCACAATAAAAAAGGCGCGTAATCCGCGCCTTTTTTATTGTCGAGTCCGGTTATTTATCCTTGGCTATTTACCCTTGGCTTCGTACTTGAAGGACAAGCTTACTCTGGCCCGATAGCGGGTCACTTTGCCTTTCTCGATCACCATGTCGAGCTTCATGATTTCGGCGACTCTCAAATCCCGCAGCGTTTTCGAGGCGGTCTTGACAGCATTCTTGGCTGCATCTTCCCACGATACCTTGCTGGTCCCGACTATTTCCGTTATCCGATAAACACTTTCTTCTGCCATGATTTTTCTCCTCGTTTTGGATTGGTAATGCAACACCGGCCTATTTACGCGCACCTGCTGCATGCAGTCTATGACCAACCTTGGCAAATTGCAATCAGGCGCGCCTACACCGATTAGGGCGCTTGTTCCACCTTGATCAACACCTTGCGCTGTTGACCGGCAGTCTGGATGCTGCGGGCAGCGGTGGTGCCAGCCTGATCAGCTTGCCCTTGTCCCACGCCGCCCAGTTCGATCCACTCGCCCAGTTTGCCGGAAACCGTCGTGCCCATCTGCTGGATATCGATGCTGCCGGGCGTTTGCATGTTGGGCTTATCCCGCTGCGGGCTCACTTCCAGCGTCACCTCGTCACCATGCACGTGCGGCAGCACGCTGAAACCCGTGACAGCATTGCGCATTTGCGTATTTTCGATTACCCGCACATCCCCTTGCGGCGAATAAATCAAGCCGCGCGTCGGTTGCGGCAACGATTGACCGCTACGGATGAATGCGCTGCTGCCTTCCAGCACCTGCACATGCTGCGTATTGCGATCGCTCTCCAGTGAACGGCTGCTGAGCACGCGCGCTTTCTGCCCGCCGCCCTGCTTCTGGCCGGCTTCCACCGTCTGACCAGACTCGCTGCCGGCGATCGTCACACGTGCGCCCGCTGCATCGCTGCTGCCAGAAGTGCCGCGCAGGCGCTGCTCGGTGGCGCGATCCACATCCTGCTTGACGGTGATGATCAGGCGACGCGGCGCAGTGTCGATCTCAGTCAGCAGCCGCTTGATTTCCCGCAGATTGGACGGTGTGGTGCGCACGATGAGCTGACCCTGCATGCCGCTGATTGCTCCCTGCTTGTCCAGTAGTGGTTGCAGTACCGGGATGATTTCATCGCTGCTGCGATGTTGCAGCGGAATCACTTCCGTGACCGTCTGTCCGCTCGCTGCCAATGGCAAGAGTAAGAGCAATCCATACAGACCGGCAATAGCAGCAAATCTCTTCATGGTGACTAGCTCCCTCAGCATCTAACGCAACGATAATTAACGGCTGCGCTCCAGCATATTTCGACTGACCGTGTAGCACAGCAGGCTGGCTGGCGTGAATTCAATTTCGACACCCTGCACGGTCTTGACCCCGGCTTGGCTGAAGGTGGTTACCAGCGGCGTGCGCGCCATTTTGTTCGTGCGCGCAAACTCGATAATCCCCTTGATCTCCTTCGCATCTTCAAAGACCCGGTCTGACCATCTCACTGCAACAGCAAAACGTGGCTGCTGCTTCGCATCCAGACTGATCAGATCCACCTCGGCACGTTTTCCGCGCGCATAGCGTAACGAATCGATACGTGCGGGGCTATGCAGCCATTGGCTGAACAGTGCCGTTTCGACCAGTTGCTCCAGAGCTGGATCGTTATCCGCCAAAGGAGTGAACAAAGCTGCGCGCATGGTAGGGTTGGTCAAATACACTTTGAATGTCATCGCCCGCATGAACTGTTTGACGTTGTGATCCACCCGCTGCACCCGCTTGATCAGGAAAGCGGCTTCCAGATATTCGAGATATTTGACGAGTGTCGGTTTCGACACCCCGGAAGATTTGGATAGATCCTCCATGCTCAGTTCCTGGGCGGTGTTGTAGGCCAGCGTGTTGAACAGAGCATTCAGTTCCTGCACGTTGGCAATGCCGTACAGGCTGGGCAGATCCCGCAACAACACCTGATCAATGAGCTCGCTCCTGACAAAATGCCGGGGATTGTCGCGCAGGCCGCCCTGAAATATCGCCTCCGGAAAACCACCGTAGTTCAGATAATCGACAAATGCCTCGTTCAGCGCATGAATATTCTTTGCAACAAAGTAGCGTGGGCCGGAGCCTTCGGTCTCTTCCCGGATCAGACTGCTCTCTTTGTCGACGAAATGCAGAAACTCGCAGAATGTCAGTGGCGGCAGCAGAAACTCGCTGAACTGATCTGCTTCGGGCTCCGCGCTTTTCTGTTTGAGCGCAGCAGCAGCGGAACCGGCGACCAGGAAGCGGCAATGCCGATAGGTATCGGCGAGAGTCTTCAGCTGCAGTTCCCAACCTTGCTGGTACTGGATTTCATCGAAAAAGATATACAGGCGCGTTCCCGCCGGCCGCTCGAACATCTTGCCGAAACGTCGAACCAGCGTATCCAGGCTCAGCCCGGTCAAGGATGGCGTTTCCAGGGGAACATATAGAATGTCACGACCGGCGACACCATCCTGCAGCAGGGTATGAATAGCATGCATGATCAGAGTGGTCTTTCCCGCCCGGCGCTGACCCATGAGCACCACTGCCCGCTGCGCGTCATCAGGCTGAATCAGTGCCATGAGCGCCGGTAGATGCGCCCGGCGCGGCATGACTTCCTTTTCAGTGTCGATACCCGCACCCGCCAGCCACCACGGATTCTCTTCGCGCAATCTGTTTTCCATCTCAATATCGGTTGCTTGTTTTAACATGATCAATATCCTAGTTAAATATTATTTGCTTATATATACCACATCTAACTACTTATTGTTAGCTCTAATCAAAAATATGCATGGAAACTGGCTGCGAGAAAACACCATCTATCTCGTCAGCGCCCTGCGGGTTTATATCTGCCCTGATCACTACGAAGCAAAGCTCCGTAGAAAATTTCTATTCCTCTGACTACCGACAATATCACTCCGAAGTTTACTCGGAAGCGGCAGTAGCCAGTTACCAAAGCAACTGATTCACTCATTCCAAATCAATTCATGAATATCAGTCAGTTAGAAAATGTCACCAGAATACAGAATATATTCAGATCTCTTGAGACCAACATATCTAGATATTTAATCTTTGCTCAGATTACGTTTTTATTTATGAAAGAGAACTTGCTAAATTAGCACCGGGAAAAAGGCGACTGATGAAAAGCATGGCGTCCCTCATGGTTACGCCCCTGCTTACCGACCTGCCTGGCAGAAGAATTCCGTAAAATCCATTCAAAAGGATCACCCGCGTTGGAGGATCCCTTTTGGCGCTTTGATCACCGTAATCAAAGATAAATATCTTTCTCTAACTGATCTAGTAGCCCAGTTTAACGATTAAATGCCGCAGCCAAGCGCTCTATTAGCCAGCTACTTCTCACACCATTTCGCGTGATCTAAATTCAGAATCCAACTATTGTCATCGGCGTATCGATCAGGTGAGTTTTTCAAGTCTTCAACAATATCAGTCAGTTATTTTTTATAATGTGAATTCAAGATAATATTCATTATCTTGATACCATGAATACTGACCATCCATTATTTTCCTATTCTAATGGCCGTAGGTGAAGTGCAATAGAATTTATCAACCGATTACGGCATGCCTTAAAGCGCGCAAGGTGATTTGAAAGTGATAAGCATAAACAGGCCGAGGTGGCAGCAGGAGATGGAATTGGGGTTGTTTGAAGCAACTATCTGCAGAAATAGCCTGGATGAAAACCGGTATTTACAGCCCCAGGAAATTTCTTTCCTCATTTTCAACTGATACGCTCTCCCCGTTCGAGTCCTAAAAACCGGATTCCAGCGAGCTCAATGGAGGAACCCATGGCTTGGGTCGACTCGAGCGCTACCGAGTACAGTCTTATGCGCGATAACCAGGAATAAGCGCAATTTGCAGCCACCTCGGCGCTGTATCCGGTCAATTTATAGATATTGCCGGACTCGGTGTTATCGAGAGGGTTATCTAAAAATAGAACATATAATATTTCCTTGAATTCTTGATATCAAGATATTTATTATTTACTTAGGCCATTAAATCGCTAGTAATGTGGCCAAATAAACCCTGATAAATTGACGCGGAAAACGGGATCTCTGCACCGAAGAAGAGTGTGTACGTCCACTCATTATCGGGTTTCTTTTTGCCGCACCAAACCTCATATTTAAGAAAATTAGTTTTTCCTTAATCCTGAGAATAGGTTCAAATAGCGGCCCGTTACCTAGGCTCGATCGAGTCTGTAAGCAGTAGTTCCTGGCGGAAAATTCCCCTCGCTCCAATCCGAATTACTTGCCCATGCTGAGCAGAGGTGCTTTTCTACTTCTCTTCAATATCAATAAGTTGGCATAACTAGCTGCCGGTATAAGATAGATTATCTTTGCTTAAGATAACTGGTAATGACTATCTATTGTTTATTTATCTTATCTAAACATTTGATGCATGATGCAGGATAAACCACCTGATTCACCGTCCCATTGTCCGAATGATTGCAGCCCGCTGTTCCAGCGCAGCAGCCTTCTCTTTCCTGCCGGTTTTGCGATAAAGTGTCGCCCGATTTTCCAGACTCGTGGCCACGTCTGGATGATTTAAGCCAAATGCTTTTTCCCAAATTGACAGCGAGCGCAGGTATAACGGCTCGGCCAATTCGTACTTGCCTTGGGAATCGTACAATAGTGCGAGATTATTCAGGCTCGTGGCAACTTTGGGGTGATCCTGGCCCAAGGCTCTCTCCCAGATTGCTCGCGAACGCTTATACAGCGGCTCAGCCTGCTCACCCTTGCCTTGGGCACGGTACAGCTCCGCCAGGTTGTTGAGACTCGTGGCCACATCAGGGTGATCCGGATCGTTGGCCTTTTCCCCGATTTCCAATGCGCGCTTATACAGTGGCTCGGCTTGCTCGTACTTGCCTTGGGAATAATACAGCGCCGCCAGGTTGTTCAAGCTGTGGGCGATATCTGGATGATCTGGACCAAGAGCCTTTTCCCAGATTGCCAACGCACGTTGGTAAAGCGGCTCGGCCTGCGCGTAGCGGCCTTGGGAATAGTACACCGATGCCAGATTGTTCAGGCTCCTGGCCACATCGGGGTGATCCGGCCCGAGAGTCTTCTCCCAGATTGCCAGCGCACGTTGGTAGAGCGGCTCGGCTTGCGAGTACTTGCCCTGGGAATCGTACACCATTGCCAGGCTGTTCATGCTCGTAGCTATCAAAGGATGATCCGAGCTGAGGGTTTTCTCCATAACCGTCAGCGCACGCTGGAAGAGTATTCCAGCCTGCTCGTCTTGCCCTTGAGCGAGGTACGACTCCGCCAGATTGTTCAAACTCGCGGCCACCAGCGGATGATCCGGACCGAGCATCTGCTCCCGAATCGTCAGCGCGCGCTTATGCAACGGCTTGGCCAGTTCGTACTGACCCAGTGCGCGGTACAGTTCCGCCAGATTGTTCAGGCTCATGGCTACATTGGTATGATTCGGGCCAACCGTTTTTTCGGCGACCTGTAGTGACTTTCTCGCGGCCGCGACGGCGCGATCATATTGGCCCTGCCGGTATAGCGACATGACCTCATTGTTGAGCTTCTTCCACTCTTTCCCTTGCGCATGGGCATGTCCGCCCATGCCGAGCATGAACAAAAGCGCCGCCAATCCCAACATCGCCCTGCTCATACAATTCTTTCTGCGCATTCTTACACTATTCCATAATATCAATGGGTTGCAAGGTATCATAAACATACAAGATAATTATTATTAACTTATTATTAGCATTTCTGAAAATCATAAATTTACTTGTATTTGAATATTCCGCTCAAATCCGCGCTACTGCTTCCAGCATCGCCTGCGCCGGCCAGAGCGATTTCCCCCGGTTTGTCGTCGGCTTGTGGCTGAGCTGACAGGATACCTCGATCGGGTCCAGGCTCAGTACATTGGGCACGCACATGGCCCACGCCTCCAGATCCTCCCGCGCTGTGCGCAAGGAACCCTGCACCGACCGGTCAATGGCAGTATCGAAACGAATCGGCCCGACCGCCAATTCGACTTTCATGAGCTGCACCGACGGGCAGCCAAAAGCAGCGAGCGTGGCAAGATAGAGCGGCCGAAACCATTCGCCACCCAGATCCACGAAATGCTCCTTGCGCAATCCAGGAAGAAACAGCGTGAAGCGGGTCGCATCGTGACAAAACAGCACGCACTGCCGCCGGTCAACGGTAAACAAATGCCCATGCCAGCCGCCCAGCGGGCTGGTTTCTTCCAGCGGCACCGGAGAAACCTCGGCGACATCGGCCAGTTTGGCAGCAAGCTTCTGGGAACAATGAAGAATCATGCGGTTAATGTAAGGGTTTGGTAATTGCGTACGGCAGGGTTTCCCCCGATTATACCCCTGCCTAGCTGTAATTTTGACCTGGTTTCCGATTACAAGATAATAATAGTTATCCTATTTACCACTATGCTAACTATTTACAATTTACTACTTACTACTTTTCGCTCACCACTCACCACTTTCCACTTCCCACTTACTTCAACGCAGCTCATGCCGGAAGATCAATCCTTCCCATGCGCCAGTGCCAGCGCATCGGCCACTGTTCGCAGCCGTTTGTCCCGTGTCCAGATTCTCGTCACACCGCCCAATGTCACTGCAGCCAGCAAATGGGCATCGACGTAACCAATACCGCGCCCCATGAGTGCGTGCTGCTCGATGAAGAACAGTACCTCCTCGTCGGTGGCGAGTACTGCCTGGGGTAAACCCTTGAGCAGCGCCAGCACCTCAGTCCGGTTGCACAAGTTACCGCATGCCAACTCGCAGAGTACAAAGGGGTGCATCAGCACCTGGCTGCCGTTCAGCAGCGCCGCCAGCTCAGCGTCACCGGTGCGCAGGTGATCGATCCAGACCGAAGTATCGGTTAGGATCATGCTGGATCGGGCTGCCGGCGAGGTACCAGTTCCAATTGTGGCTCACTGCCGCCGAGACGCGCCAGCCGCCGGGCGCTCTCGCGTTCAATTAGTGCGCGCAGGCCCTCTCGCACCAGGCTGGCCTTCTCGGACATACCCGTAATGCGCTGTGCTTCATCCAGCAATTGGTCATCAATATTCAGGGTTGTGCGCATAGGAACACCTCATTCAGAAATTATTTGTATCAAAGCATACATCATATGATGCCGATTGTCGTGCCTATGGTTTTCTGTCGGCGGCATGCTCCTCCGACCAATTGAAGATATCTACCCGCCATAGTCCTGATGAGTCATCCGGAAATATCAGTGCAAACAACACTTCTTGTATTTCTTGCCACTACCGCAGGGGCAGGGATCGTTGCGCCCGACGCGCGGTTCGGCACGGTGTGCAGGCACTGAAGAAGGCGCAGGATCGTCACGGCACGCCAACCACCAAGCATGGATCTCGCGAACATTGGGTGTAATCGCATTCCGGATATGTTCAATTTCTGCATCAGCAGACATATCGTGCGCCCGCCATTCCGTTTCACTCGAAAACGCCCGGATGGGTGTGAGCAGAATGCTCATCTGCAGACCGCCTGCGTTCCATGAGCCCGCCGCCAGCGCCACACCCCGCATATAGCCCTCGCACCACTCATCGACGATGGTGTAGGTCTTCCCCTCCAGCTCGCGCTCCAGAAACATCGGTTCGAAATCCTCCGGCTGTTCCATCAACGTAGCAGCGATACCGTTCATGTGCCGTATCATCAACGAAATGACATCCTCGAAGTCCTCTGTACTGTCCCACGTTGGTTCAAAATCACCCCACACCACAGGCAACCAGCGCGAGGGCGGAATCATCACCGGCCCGCTGACAAGAGCAGTGAAAAAACCATCCAACTCCGAAATATCCAGCACACCCTCGTCCTTGCCATCCGTGTCGGCGTCTTCGTCGATACGGTCGAGCAGAAACCGGTCAAGCCGATCGATTTCTGCGTCGTTTAAGGAGCTGAAAAGATTCTTCATGGTTTTAACCCAGATAATCCACTGAAATAATGGCATCCAAATTGCAGCTCTCAATCTGACTGGTGACGGCGTCAATCATGGTAGCCAAGTGTAATTATTACCACCGTCCTAATTAAGCATTTGATGTCGACCAAATGTAAACGTTTCCCTGCGGCATGCAGCTTCGTTGGCGACCAGTTCGCATTCATCCTGATTCGCCCCCATGAATTGCAACTACTCAAGCCGCCCCCATCACCCGCTTCACCATATTCCCGACCTCCGTGGTCAGATTGATGGGCAATAAGCGCGTCCCCGGATGGGCTTGCTGAAAAACGCGAAACACTTCATCGGCAAATGCCTGCCCGATCTCTTCCACCCCGGCAAAGTCGAGAACAACAGTCTGGAACCGTTCGAAGCGCATGGTAAGGCGCTTGGCCTGCGAACGCGAAACCAGCTTCTCCCCTTCATGCTGCGCCAGCTTCACCGGCACGATAGTCTTGGAGAAGGTGTACTCCTCAGGTGCGGCAAACTGGTCGAACACCTCTTTCAGATTGCGCTGGCTGTCATTGGCCAGGCGCATCAACGCCACCGTGCCGGGCGCATCGGCAGCGCGTTCCAGCAATACATCCGTGCCCCAGTCATCATGCACGAAATGCAGCTTGCCGGAACGGATGTCGAAGTCATCCATCACCTTCGACGAAAAGAAAATCCCCTCGCCCGTATGGTGCACCGGATCGGTAGTCAGTTTGCCTTTGGCCAGCTCCAGAATCGCCTCGCGCGGATTATCCTAAAAAACGCAGTTGGGATTTATGGGAAAAACAGCTGCAACCCAATACTGGCATATGTTTTCGACAAGAAATTCCAACTGCTCCGAACTTGCC
>JAYUYT010000011.1:0-17858 GCA_043752345.1 Nitrosospira sp. | reverse complement strand
ACCGATGCACCGGTAGTGCCGGTCGCGCACAATGCGGGGGAGTTCTGGAGCAAGGATGCCTTTGTCAAACTACCGGGCACGATTACTGTCAGCATCGGTGCGCCGATAGATCCAACCGGGATGGAACCAGGTGAGCTCAATACCAGGGTGGAAGCATGGATTGAGGCTGAGATGACCCATATCGGCGATCAGGAAACATCGCGGCCCCATTCAACAGGGAAGAATAGATGACAGAAAAACTGCTTAAATTTTCGTCAGGGGATCGAGTAGTGCCTGCTGGAGAGGTCCGCCGTGTCAGCTTGAATGGCAAGGAAGTGACCTACACACTCAAGCGCTGCAGGCGCAGAACCATCGGTATGAAAATAGACAGCGATGGCCTGACTGTCAGCATTCCGCCGCGGGAATCGCTGCGCTGGGTCGAGTCGGCTTTGCGCGACAAGGCCGATTGGGTGGTAAAAAAACTTGCCGAATGGGCAAACAAAAAAACGATCCAACTGATGTGGGAAGAAGCTGCAATTTTTCCACTGCTGGGGGAATCATGGCAGTTGATGACAACAGCACCTGGAGTAGTGCGCATGGCCCGGGTAAAAACGAAAACTAGAACAGAAGACCAGCAACTGGCATTGCCGTTACCATCCATACTGACCATCTCGCAAATCGAAGACATCGTGATGACATGGTATCGCCAGCAAGCACTGGCTTGCTTCAGCGAACGCATCACGCTGTACGCGAATAAGCTTGGTGTGCCGCAGCCGCAACTGCGGCTATCGCGTGCCAGAACCCAATGGGGCAGTTGCAATGCGCACGGTATCGTCCATCTCAACTGGCGACTGATCCAAATGCCGCTGCCTCTGGTGGATTACGTGGTGGCGCATGAACTGTCGCACCTTATCGAAATGAATCACTCCCCAGCATTCTGGCAAACGGTGGCAAGCATTTGCCCAGATTATCAGGCGGCGCGGAAGGAATTACAGAAACTTGGGTGACGCTTCGGGCTCATGCATTGCATTGCCTTTATGTTAGTATTTTGTATCCACTGTCCGAGTAATTGTCCCATGCATAAATTCTGTATTGCCACTCTGCTAGTCCTGCTGCTTGGCGCCTGTGGTCTGAAAGGGCCGCTCTATCTTCCGCAAGATGCATCTGCGCAGCAATCCAAGGATGAAGAGAAAAAGAAATGAGCGATTTCCCATCATTTACTTATCGCAACACCAAGCTCTGTGTCGAATCGGTTGCGCTGGATCACATTGCTGAGGAATTTGGCACCCCTTGCTATGTTTACTCACGCGCGGCGTTGACTGCCGCCTACCAGGAATTCGATTCGGCCTTTGCCGGACGCGATCATCTGGTGTGCTATGCGGTCAAGGCCAATTCCAATCTTGCCATCCTCAATTTGCTCGCCCGTCTCGGCAGCGGCTTTGACATTGTTTCCGGTGGCGAGCTGCAGCGAGTGCTGAAAGCCGGTGGCGATCCGGGAAAAGTAGTGTTCTCCGGTGTAGGCAAACACCCTGACGAAATGCGTGCAGCACTTGCTGCCGGAATATTCTGCTTCAACGTGGAGTCGGAAGCGGAATTGCTAACCTTGAACCGGGTAGCGGCTGAGATGGGCAAGATCGCGCCGGTGAGCTTGCGGGTCAACCCTGATGTAGACGCAAAAACCCACCCTTACATTTCCACCGGCCTCAAGGAAAACAAGTTCGGCATCCCCTTCGATGAAGCGGAGAAACTCTATCTCTCTGCCCGGCAGTTTGCCAACGTGCATATTACCGGGTTGGATTGCCATATCGGTTCGCAGCTGACCGAACTTGACCCTTTCGTTGAAGCCTGCGGGAAAATGCTCGATCTGCTGGACCGCCTGGAAACACAGGGATTGCAAATCGGACATCTGGATCTGGGCGGCGGATTGGGGATCCGTTATTCCGCAGAAAAGCCGCCAGCAGCACGGGATTATGTTGCGGCATTGTGTGCCGACATCGGTCAGCGAGGCCAGCGCATTTTGATCGAACCCGGACGCGCGCTGGTAGGGAACGCTGGTTTGCTGCTCACCCGTGTTGAGTATCTCAAACATACACCACAGCGGAATTTCGCCATCGTGGACGCAGCCATGAATGATCTGATACGCCCGGCGCTCTATGACGCATACCACGAAATCCTGCCAGTCACTGCAAACGGTGGTAACGCTAGAACTTACCAGATCGTTGGCCCGGTGTGTGAAACCGGTGATTTTCTGGGGCATGATCGCAAGCTCTCTCTGTCCCAGGGAGACTTGCTCGCCGTCATGTCTGCCGGGGCCTACGGCATGAGCATGAGTTCCAATTACAATACCCGCCCCCGCGCCGCTGAGGTGATGGTGGACGGCGACCGCATCCACCTGATCCGCGAACGCGAGTCGGTGGAGCAATTGATCGCTGGCGAGAAAATCCTGCCTTGATTTCCACTACAACAAGAAAATTGTAGCCAGTCCCAGAAAAATAAAAAATCCGCCACTGTCGGTAACAGCGGTGATCATCACGCTGGAACCCGCCGCCGGGTCACGTCCCAATTTTTGCAGTACCAATGGAATCAATACTCCCAGGGATGCTGCTAGCAGCAAATTCAGTGTCATCGCCAAAGCCATCACCAGACCGAGGGCAACACTGTCATAAATAAGGAAGGCAAATAGTCCGACTGCACTGCCCCATACCATGCCATTTACGGCGCTCACTCCGATTTCCTTGGCAAACAGCTTGCGTGCATTGCCGAGGTTGAGCTGCCCCAAGGCAAGGGCGCGTACAATCATGGTGATGGTTTGGTTACCAGAGTTGCCGCCGATGCCGGCAATGATGGGCATCAGCGCCGCCAACGCTACCAGTTTTTCGATGGAGTCTTCAAATATACCGATCACGCGTGAGGCAATAAATGCCGTCACCAGATTGACCGCCAGCCAGACCCAGCGATTCTTCACGCTCTTCCACACCGGGGCAAACAGATCTTCTTCTTCGCTCAAACCACCCAGCTTGAGCGCTTCATTTTCCGATTCTTCGCGGATGAAATCCATCACCGCATTGACGGTAACGCGCCCAACCAGTTTCCCCTTCGCATCCACCACTGAGGCGGAAACAAGATCATAACGCTCGAATGCATGCGCCGCCTGTTGCGCTTTGTCGTTGGGGTGAAGCTTCAATATTTCCGTAGACATCACTGCCGCCACTCCGGTATCGGGATCATTCACCAATAGACGATTTACCGGCAGCACACCCATGAGATGCTCGTCTCGGTCCACCACAAACAACTGGTCAGTATGGCCAGGTAATTCATCCAGCCGGCGTAGATAGCGCAGCACCACTTCCAGCGTCACATCTTCGCGGATCGTGACTACATCGAAGTCCATCAGCGCCCCCACCGCATCTTCCGGATAGGACATGGCGGCACGCAGCTGCTCGCGCTCTTCCATGGGTAGTGACTGGAACACATCGTCGATAACATAGCGCGGCAGGTCAGGGGCAAGATCAGCAATCTCATCTGCATCCAGTTGCTCCGTTGCGGCCACTAGTTCGTCGCTATCCATACTGGCGATAAGCGTTTCGCGCACCGCATCGGATACTTCCAGCAGGATCTCACCGTCCCGTTCCGCTTTGACCAGATCCCAGATCGTCAGACGATCTTGCAGTGGCAAAGCTTCCAGAATATGAGCAACGTCGGCAGGATGGAGCCTGTCGAGCAGCTCCTGCAGTTCCGTCAGATTCTGTTTGTGCACCAGCGATTCGGCTAACTCATGGCTTGGCATTTCCTGCATCTGCACAAAACCCGCCATCAGTTTGTGCTTGCTCAGCAAATGAACCACCTTCTGCAAGTTCGCTTGCAGGTTCTCCGTTTCTCTGTGCTTGTTTGCTTCAGTCATGGCAGATCGCCCCAGCAGCAAGACAAAATTGCCAGATTGTAAGGAAAATCAGGGGCTAGGTCGAATAATTATCCTAGACAGGATGCTGTATGTCCCATACTGGCGGCAACCCAGACCACGAATTATCAGGGAATTGGTGTCGAAACCATCCGGTTGAAAATGATATCGGTTTTTTTCAGCAACCACGGCGTATTGCGATTGAGATCATAAAAACGCGGGTTGGGAACCATTGCGGCAAGACGGGCGGCTTGTTTTGCCGTGAGGGCTGAAGCGGGGACACCGTAGTAGTAGCGGCTGGCAGCTTCCGCACCGAATACACCATTGCCCCATTCGATCTTGTTCAAGTAAATTTCCAGAATGCGGCGCTTGGACATCACATTTTCCAGCATCAGCGTAATGATGGCTTCCTCGATCTTGCGCCACGGTGTCTTGTTGCCGGAGAGAAACAGATTCTTCGCAAGCTGCTGGCTGATGGTGGAGCCACCCCTGACAAACTTTCCCTTCTCCAGATTTTTCTCGTAGGCTTTCTGAATGGCTTCAAAGTCGAAGCCTTCGTGCTGCAGAAATTTACCATCTTCGGCCGCAATGATGGCGCGCTTGAGATGGGGCGAAATCTGCTCGTAAGGCACCCATTGATGGTGCAACATTGCCTCGGGTTTCTTTTCCTGCAGTACATCCAGTCGCTTTTGCATGAATGCACTGGTAGCTGGGTTATAGAAATTCCAGTAAACGATGTGGCCGAAAATCCACACTTGATAGAGCAATACTGCGCCGACAAGAAAGAAGAGAAATCGCCAGAACCAGCGCTTGAGAAATTTTCCCATGCTTTATCGGATAATTCTAAATCCGCCTCTTCATGTCTCTGGTCTTAGCATCGCAATCACAGGTTCCGTTTCTGGTCTCACTCCGCGCCACAGGAAAAACGATTCTGCTGCCTGCTCCACCAGCATGCCTATGCCATCAGCCAGGTGGGCCGCGCCTTGCTGTTGCGCAAATTGCAGAAAAGGCGTAAGCCCATTGCCGTACATCATGTCGTAAGCCAGCGACTCGGCAGCGAACACACCTGCGGGTAGTGACGGCAGCTCGCCACTCAGGCTGGCGGAGGTGGCGTTGATGATGATGTCGAATTTTTGTCCGGCAAGCTCCGCATAACCAGAGGATGCAATACTCCCATATGCAGAAAACTGCTGCTGCAGTTCGCACGCTTTTTGCGCGGTGCGATTGGCAATGGTCAGCATCTGCGGCTGGTGTTCCAGTAGCGGCAGCAACACGCCACAGGCGGCTCCACCTGTACCCATCAGCAACACCCGTTTCCCCGTAATGACAAAATCCAGATTGACTACAATGTCGCGCACCAATCCAGCACCATCGGTGTTATCGCCAAGAATTTCATCGTCATCGAATACGAGCGTGTTGACCGCCTGAGCAGCGGCAGCCCGTTCAGTCAAGCGGGTCGAAATCTTGCAGGCTTCAAGCTTGAATGGAACAGTCACATTCACGCCTTTGCCACCACATTTCCGGAAAATTGCTACTGCCATGACGAAACCATCTAGCGGTGCAAGGATGGCTTCATAGCGCATATCCTGGCCGGTCTGCCGGGAGAATTCGGCATGAATTAACGGTGACTTGCTGTGAGCAATAGGGTTGCCAATGACGGCATAGAGATCAGACATAGGCGCAATGATTAGTGGTTAGTACAGCAGTGTCAAGCAACCATACTCTGAAACCTGCTCTGATTATTCGCTCAGCAATTCGTCCGAGCGAGTAAATACCCAGGTACGGGTGATATGCAGGATATCGGTATCTTGACTGATATCAGGTGGAAAAGGAGCGAAACCATTCTGCCCGGCGAGTTTCACAATGCGTATCGCTGCCTCATCCAGAATCTTCTTCCCTGAGGAACGATTGATCTCAACCGACTCCAAACTGCCATCAGACTTAATACCGACGGTGAGCTGCAAATTTCCGAACAGTTTTTCCCGCTTGGCGGCTTCAGGATAATTCAGATTTCCAACCCGCTCCACCTTGGCCCGCCAATCTTCGACATAGCGAGCGAAGCGGTATTCCTGCGCACGGGCACCGATGAACCTGCGTTTCGGACGCTTCTGATAAGCTTCATAGTCCTTGGAAATTTGTGCTTCCAAGCGTGCAATCTCCAGGCTGCGCTGCATCAGATCAGTAGTATTAGGCATGTCCTGTCTCTGTACCAGCCTCTCTGACTGAAGATCAGGTTGATAGATGTCGTGCTTGCTATTGACCGCAGTCATCAGCCTTTTCGCTTCTTGCTCGAGTTGCCCAGTCTTCTGACTGGCATTGGCCACATCGACCGGTTGCTTGTGTTGTAGCAACAGTGGAAAGGGTGTCTTGGCGCGGCGATCATCGTCAGTGTTGCCGCCGCCATCCAGATTGGCCTGTGCCAATGTATTCGCCTTGTGTGGTTTCGATGCGGATTTACTATTGACCAGCACCACTTCCAGCGGTGTTGCAGCTTTGTCGATCTTTACAGATGGAAGCTTGAAGGTCACACCAAACAATACAATTGCATGAAAAATCAATGACAGCAGTATTGCTACATTCAGGCGTGATGACGGATCAAGCAGCCAGCCGTGAAATGTGGCGAGATTGAAATCTGGAATGTTTGATGTGGCAGTCAACGTACTAGAGAGTTTGAGAATTAAGCCTGAGAGCGTTTTCTGTCATATCCATTGTAAGCAACAAAGCCACGCTTGTCACATGGCTAAGGTTCCAGTTTACGCAGGAATCTTGCGTTGCACGTGAGATCCAGTAAATCAACCTGGGAAATCTCCACTTCAACATTCGTTTCTGGCGACATGTCCGGCAGCGAGGGCACCCGTACTACCAGTGGCAGACAGTCTAACTTCACCAGATTCTCCTTGAGTACCTGTGCACCAGTTGCACTGATATTCTCCTGCAATAACCAGCGCAGACACCAGTAGCGTTCCATGCCACGCTGAAAATCCCCATAAGCCTCATATGTCGCCTCAAAATCCCGCATCGCCAGCAACAGATCATCACTTTCTCTAGTGTAGGGCGGAACTTCCCCACGCAGCAGCGCAATTAGTTGCCGTTGATTAATCAGATCCACATAGCGGCGCAATGGTGAACTGATCCAGGCATACTGAGAAACACCCAAACCCTGATGTGGTGCAGGAGAGGTGCTCATTCTCACCTTGCCGCCACCCTGGCTGCGATAGATACCGGTGACCCCACCATCGGCCAGTTGCCTACCCCATTCGGCATTGACGTAAATCATCAGCTCCGACACTACCTTGTCGATCGGCGAGCCACGCCGGCGCTCGCTGATGGTGACGTAATCATCTTTAACATTAAAGCTGTAATCAATTTTGTCATTGTTGCTGTCGCTGGCCTTGCCGCGCAATACTTCCATCTTGCAAGCAAAATCCCATAGCGCCCGCAGCTCTTTGCCAAAAGGATGATCGAGGCTGTCATTCGCCAGGGTGTATTCATTAAAATGTTGCTCCAGCGTGTCGTGTCGCAGATTCGCGGCAATTTTCACCTGCTCGATACGACTGTGCGTGGCGGTTATGGTGAAATCATCCGCCACGTCTAGATACATTGAAAGCACCGGACACAACCGTTCTTCACCCAGCGTGTAGTGGTGTATCACGCTTTCCGGCAACATGGTGATCTTGTTCCCCGGCAGATAGACGGTGGAAAGACGTTTTGCCACCACTCTGTCCAGAGGTGATCCTGGCGCTATCCCCAATGCAGGAGCAGCAATATGGATACCGACGCGAAAGCTACCGAGCGTCAATGGTGTAACTGAAAAGGCATCATCAATTTCGGTGGTAGTGGCATCGTCTATGCTGAATGCAGCCACATCCGCTACCGGCAAGTCTACCGGGTCGCTCAGTTCACCGGCCGCGTCGAGCGGACCAAAGCCTGTACCCTCTGGGAAATGCTCCAGCAGAAATCGGTTGAAATGGTAATCATGCGAGGACGGTATTGCACCGCATTTCTCCAGCAGTCTGGGGACGTTTAATTTGGCTGTAGTGCAAGCAACATCCAGTGCCTTCCATTCAACTGTATTTTTGTCTGGCTGGTAGAGCAACTCAGATAACAGCGGCCTGAACTCCTCTGGCAGAATGAACGCTGTTAACAGCTTCACATAATGAGATTGTTGCTCTGCCTGGAGACGTTTTTTTTCCTGACTGGCGAGCGCTGCCTTGAGCGCCTCCGGCGGTGCGGCTTTATAGCGTCCCCGGCCTTTTTTATAGAAATACATCGGCGCAGCGTGCAGCCGGATCAACACTGCTGCTGCTTCCAGCGGGCTGGGCGAGTGGCCAAAATAATCTGCAGCCAGAGCATCGCTGGCAAACTCGGCATCAGTTACGCAACACTCCCAGAGGAAGTTCAGATCCAGGTCATCTGCCGTTTTTTGTGCGAACTGCATGAATTCGGACAGCGGTGGTACGTCAAACCGCAGCAGCACCGATGCAGCCTTGATTTTTGAGCGCTTACCGTGAGGTGCTTCTACTTGCAGCGAGGTCGTGTTGTCGGCAAGAATGGCGCCTACTTTGAAAACGCCTTCCTCTTCGTAAAAAACATTCATGAGTGTTGTTGCGGACGTGGCCGGCGAGAGTGATTGAAATCGCCGAGCCAGAACTGATCAATGCGTCGGATACTGAATTATAACCTGAAACCCATCATCACCGACTGAACCATTTCCCAAGGAATCCAAGTTTTAGCGTGCGACCGGCGCCGACTGCGATGTAAGTAAGGGTAATGGATATGAACGGTGAAGATTTGGCATGGCGGCGTACCATCATACCGTCCCGATAAAACAGTCGCGGCGCATTCTTCAATGATGCATAAAAATGTGACCGTCAGGGTACATCTGGCAAATATCTGCTACTGTTAATTCAGCTTGCCGTGACACTGCTTATACTTCTTCCCTGATCCGCACGGGCACGGATCATTGCGGCCGACCTTGCCGCTTTGTCGCACGAACGGCTGGTGTTTTTCTTGTTTGTCTTCGTGCTCACTATCTTCCCCCAAGGCTTCCTCATAAGCTGCATGGTGGTACTGAACATTCACTGGCGCCCTCGGTGCTTCCGCCACCTCTTCCACCTGCTGCTCACTTCTGATCTGGACCGTCATGAGGATCTTGGTGACTTCAGCCTTGATTTCTTCCATCATGCTGGAGAACAGCTCAAAAGCCTCGCGCTTGTACTCCTGTTTTGGGTTTTTCTGTGCATAACCACGCAGGTGAATGCCTTGACGCAGATGATCTAACGCCGCCAAATGCTCACGCCAGCGATTGTCCAGACTTTGCAGCATCACCGCACGCTCATAATGGTGCATGACATCGGCACCGACTTGCTGCACCTTGTTCTGATAATGCTCGTGCACCACCTCGGCGACGCGCTGAAGTAAATTCTCTTCGTGCAGGTCAGGCTCTTTCTCCAACCACTCGTGCAACGGTAGATGTAGCTGATATTCAGCGGCCAACGCCTTTTCCAGCCCTGATACGTCCCATTGTTCCTCAACGCTCTGCGGCGGAATATAGAGGCCAATAAGACCATCCAGTACGTCCTCGCGCATGGATGTGATCGTTTCTGAAATGTCTTGTGACTCCATTAGCTCATTGCGCTGCTGATAAATCACCTTGCGCTGATCGTTGGCGACATCATCATATTCCAGCAACTGCTTGCGCATATCGAAGTTGCGGGCTTCCACTTTGCGCTGGGCGTTCTCAATGGCGCGCGTGACCCACGGATGTTCGATGGCCTCGCCTTCCGGCATGTTGAGGCGCTGCATGATGCTGGCCACACGGTCGGAAGCGAAAATACGCAAAAGTGGGTCTTCCAGCGAAAGATAAAAACGGCTGGAACCGGGATCGCCCTGACGCCCGGAACGTCCACGCAACTGGTTATCTACCCGGCGCGACTCATGCCGTTCGGTGCCGATGATATGTAGCCCCCCCTGCTTCAGTACCTCCTCGTGCAGAAGTTGCCATTGCGTACGCAGCTCGGCGATCCGCTCCTCCTTGGCCTGTTCGCTGAGATTCTCGTCTGCGCGAATACGGTCGATCTCGGGCTCCGGGTTGCCACCCAGCACAATGTCGGTACCCCGTCCGGCCATATTGGTAGCGATGGTAGCCATCTTCGGGCGCCCAGCCTGAGCAACGATCTCTGCTTCACGTGCGTGCTGCTTGGCATTTAATACTTGATGTGGCAGCTTTTCTTGGGTCAATAATCCAGACAGCAATTCATTGTTTTCGATTGAAGTAGTACCAACCAGAACCGGCTGACCACGCTGGTAGCAATCTTTGATATCCGCAATGATGGCACGGTTCTTCTCGTCTGTAGTGCGGAATACCTGATCCATGCGATCGTCACGAATCATCGGACGATGCGTCGGAACGATCACGGTCTCCAGCCCATAGATTTGCTGAAACTCGTAGGCCTCAGTATCTGCCGTGCCGGTCATACCGGCCAGCTTCTGATACATGCGGAAATAATTCTGAAAAGTGATCGAAGCAAGTGTCTGATTCTCCTTCTGAATCGGAACACCTTCCTTCGCTTCTACTGCCTGATGCAGCCCTTCCGACCAACGTCTACCGGACATAAGCCGCCCGGTAAATTCATCCACAATGATCACTTCGTTGTCCTGCACCACATAGTGCTGGTCGCGATGAAATAAAGCGTGGGCGCGCAGTGCTGCATAGAGATGATGAACCAGATTAATATTGCTGGGATCATAGAGATTGGTCCCCGGTAAGAGCAACCCAGTTTGGGTAAGCAGCTTCTCTACATGTTCAAAACCTGCCTCGCTCAGCAATGCCTGTTGCGATTTTTCATCCACGCTGAAGTCACCGGGACTGCTCTCTTTTTCCTGACGGACAAGTTTTGGAATCAGCGCGTTCATGCGGGTATAAACTTCACTGCTCCCCTCTGCCTGGCCGGAGATAATCAACGGCGTACGCGCTTCGTCGATCAAGATTGAATCGACTTCGTCAACAATTGCATAGTTGAGGTGACGTTGCACTCGTTCGGCAGGGTGATTCACCATATTGTCACGCAGGTAATCGAAGCCGAATTCGTTGTTGGTACCATAGGTAATGTCAGCAGCGTAGGCGGCCTGTTTGTCGCCATGCTCCATTTGCGACAGAATCACGCCCACACTGATGCCGAGGAATTGGTAGATACGTCCCATCCATTCAGCATCGCGCTTGGCCAGGTAATCGTTCACCGTTACCAGGTGCACGCCTTTGCCAGCCAGAGCATTGAGATAGGAGGGTAAAGTTGCCATCAGCGTTTTTCCCTCCCCCGTCCGCATCTCGGCAATCTTGCCGTTATGCAATACCATGCCACCTATCAACTGCACACCGAAATGGCGCATTCCCAGCACCCGTTTGCTAACCTCGCGCACTACTGCAAATACCTCTGGCAGCAATGCATCCAGAGTCTCCCCATCAGCAACGCGTTGCTTGAACTCATCGGTTTTGGTGCGCAACTCGGCGTCAGTCAGCGCCGCCATCGCGGGCTCCAGTGAGTTAATCACCCCCACCGTCTGGAAATATTGTTTGATCAGCCGATCATTACGGCTGCCGAAGACTTTCTTGAGCAGATTGTTCAGCATAAAATCTCGAAAAAATTCTGTTTAAACAGTCGTCCAAAAAACAAAGGGGTGAGGTTTTCGGCCTCACCCCCACAGCAGATCATCAATCGACTCAGCCGGGTGCTTTCAAGAATCGCGTTGGATTCTGCGGCAGGCCTCTGTGTCTGACTTCAAAATGAAGGTGCGGCCCGGTGGAACGGCCAGTACTCCCCACTTCTGCGATCTTCTGTCCCCGTAACACCACTTGCCCCGGTTTGACCAAGCGCTTGGCGGCATGGGCATAGCGGCTGACGAGGTCATTGCCGTGGTCAATGTCGATCATGTTACCATATTCAGGATGATAGTCAGAGTAGACCACCACGCCGCCTGCCGCAGCCATGATGGGTGTGCCGATCTCAGCGATGAAATCGACCCCTTCATGAAAGGCGCTTTTTCCTGTGAAAGGGTCAATGCGTAAGCCAAAACTGGAAGTAAACCATCTTGCTTCCACAGGTGCGAGGGTCGGTAACGTGTTTTTCTTGAGCCTGTCCTGCAGCAAAAAGGTATCGAGTGCACCTAGCTTATCCGTGCGATCATTCAATGTAAGCGACAGCTCATTCATTTTGCTGTTAAATTCATCAAATGAAATATCTTGTGCCGGCAGAGTGGAAAGCGCACCCCCTTGTCCTAGAGTTTGATTGAATAAAAATTCCTGGGGCTTGATACCGGACAGTTCAGCCAGACGTTCGCCCAAGCTATCGAGCCGCAACAGTTGCGCCTGCATTTGTCCCATTCTGACCGCCATGGCATTCAGGCTATCGCGCAGGTATGATTGGTTTTTCTGGTGCTCTTCCTGCTGTACACTCAATACCAGGGACCGGAGGGAGGGGCTATCTATCTTGTCTGCATAGCGCAATGAAAGATAATTCAACCCTAATGCCAGCACTACGATAACCAGAAATAGTGCCCCTGCCAGCAATGCTAGATGCACGCCGGTCAGGGTCAGGGTCAAGGTTCTTACTTTTACCAAATTACTGGAAACTAGAATAACATTCATCTTATTCCCTAAATTTTCGTTCAACCATGACTGCACGCAAGATCAATTTTTACCTCACTACCCTTGGTGCAGCGACAGATCAGCAAGGACTGTTCGCCCAGGCGAACCAGCTAACTCTGATGCAGCGAGCATTTGTGGAAATCGCCCCACCGCAATTGGCAGGATACTGCACTGTGGGCTGGTTTTCCGAAGGAAGCTTGACTCTATACGCAAGTAGCGGCGCAATTGCGGCAAAACTGAAACAGATTGCGCCGTCGTTATTATTAAAATTCAATAAGAAGGGCTATGAGGTTACTGCAATTCGGGTTGCTGTGCAAGCACATAACCATATTACTAAAGTGGATAACAAGGTCGATAGAAACCTGAATATCGGCCCGGTTGGCGTGGAAAACCTGAGTCAACTGGCTGCAGGATTGCCGGCATCACCATTAAAAAGCGCGGTCGAATCACTGCTGAAAAGGCAAGCCAAGCAGATGGTGCCGCAGCGCTAGAACGCGTGGGCGGCCTCCATTATCTGATCTATATTTGTAGATGCAAAAAAATGAGGCATCCTCAACCCAGTGGCGCAGGCGGCAAAACTCGCATCGCCGTGTGCGCTCCCGACATTCGCAGCGTGATGCCGAGCGGCACGACTGGCTGCGCATTCCGGAAATGCGGCGGGATTAAGGCATCGGCATGCTCTGGCGTTTGGCCCTTAAGGAACCCCCCCATCAATCAGCCTGCTTCCGCAGGAACGCCGGGATGTCCAGCACATCCACTCCGGATTGCTTCATCGCCTCCACGGTTGCATCGTGCCTTCTGTTGGTGCGGATCGCGGCGGGAATCTCCAGCTCCTTCCAGCTCGCTGCATCTACCAATACTGCATCGTCGGTTCCGGTACGCGTGTGAATAATACTCAACGGTTTGGGTTGGGTACGGCCGACCGCTCCACCCAGCCCAGTTGCCACCATGGTGACCCTCAGGTTGTCCCCCATGCTCTCGTCAATCACAGTGCCGACAATTACCGTCGCATCTTCAGCGGTAAAGTCCTTGATGGTACTCATCACTTCATGAACTTCCCGCATCTTCATTCCCGAACTGGCCGTAATGTTTACCAGCACCCCGCGTGCCCCGGAGAGATTCAAGTCTTCCAGCAGAGGGCTTGATACCGCCTGCTCCGCTGCTACGCGGGCGCGGTCTATGCCCGAAGCGAATGCGGAGCCCATCATCGCCACCCCCATTTCCGACATCACTGTTTTCACATCGGCAAAGTCTACATTGACCAGACCCGGGCAGTTGATGACCTCTGCAATTCCGGCAACTGCGCCATATAGCACGTTATTGGCGGCCTTGAATGCATCCAGCATGCTGACATCCTCCCCCAGCACCATCATCAGCTTGTCGTTGGGAATTACGATCAGCGAATCAACATGCTGCGACAGCGCCTCCATTCCAGCCTGCGCCGCTTTCAGGCGCTTGCCCTCAAATGCAAATGGCTTGGTCACTACCGCCACGGTGAGGATGCCCATTTCTTTCGCCACCTGTGCCACCACTGGCGCAGCACCGGTACCGGTACCGCCACCCATTCCGGCAGTGACGAATAGCATGTCCGCACCTTCGATCAGCTCGGCGATACGATCGCGATCTTCCAGAGCCGCTTCACGCCCGATTTCCGGGTTGGCCCCCGCACCCAACCCCTTAGTGATAGTCGATCCCAGTTGCAACAAGGTGCGCGCCTGATTACGCTTCAACGCCTGCGCGTCGGTATTGGCACAGATGAACTCAACACCCTGCACGCCGTTCTGGATCATGTGATCCACCGCATTACCACCGCAACCACCGACACCGATAACTTTTATGACCGCTTCCTGTGTTTGTGTATCCATGATTTCGAACATTATGCTTCTCCTTTGGTTAATTAAAAACGCAATTTCTAAAAATTTTTCCTCAAACTTTCGACTCTGAACCTGACAATCTTGATACCAACCGCGGCACGCCCACTCCTCTATCCCTAATCTCGAACCCTAAAAATTTCCCTGGAACCAACTCTTCATTCTTTCCAGAATCTGCTTGAATGAATTACCTTGCAGCCGGCTATGCTGGTTGCGCTGAAGCTGTTCCATACCAGCGATAATCAACCCGACACCAGTGGAGAACCGTGGTGTGCGTACTACCTCCGCCAAGCCGCCACGATAGTGCGGCAATCCCAACCGTACCGGCATATGAAATATTTCTTCACCCAGCTCCACCATGCCCTGCAGGGAACTGCTGCCACCGGTGATGACGATCCCGGATGAAAGCAGCTCCTCGAAACCGCTGCGGCGTAGTTCGGCCTGCACCAGGGAATAAAGCTCCTCCACCCGCGGCTCAATCACTTCCGCCAGCGTCTGTCTGGAAAGCTGGCGCGCACCACGATCACCTACGCCCGACACCTCCACCATTTCATGAGGGTCAGCCATACCGCGCAGAGCGCAACCGTAGCTGCACTTGATATCCTCCGCATCCTTGGTGGGAGTGCGCAAAGCCATCGCAATATCATTGGTGATCTGGTCGCCAGCGATCGGAATCACCGCCGTATGACGAATTGCACCATTGGTAAATACCGCAATGTCAGTAGTGCCGCCGCCAATATCCACCAGGCACACACCCAGATCTTTCTCGTCTTCCGACAGTACCGCCATTGCCGAAGCCAATGGTTGCAGCACCAGATCGCGCACCTCCAGGCCGCAACGACGCACACACTTCATGATGTTCTGCGCCGCCGATACTGCACCGGTAACGATATGGACTTTCACTTCCAGGCGGATGCCGCTCATACCGATAGGCTCGCGCACGTCTTCCTGACCATCTACGATAAATTCCTGATTGAGAATATGCAGCACCTGCTGGTCAGCCGGAATATTCACCGCCTTGGCGGTTTCCATCACTCGCTCCACGTCTATGCGCGATACTTCCTTGTCCTTGATCGCCACCGTCCCGTGTGAATTGAAACTCTTGATATGACTACCGGCAATGCCGGTATAGACCTCACGAATCTTGCAATTGGCCATTAGCTCCGCTTCTTCCAGTGCGCGCTGGATCGCGTTCACCGTAGTTTCGATGTTGACCACCACGCCTTTCTTCAAGCCGCGCGACGGGTGGCTGCCCATGCCGATAATTTCAAATCCGCCCTCCGGCTTGACCTCGGCGACGATAGCGACGATCTTTGAAGTACCGATGTCGAGCCCGATGATCAAATTCTTATTTTCATTAACTCTATTCATTTATTTTGCGAATCCTTAAGCTCACGCTGCTTTTTTCAGGTTTGGTTTGCGTGGTTCCTGCTGTGACGCTTCCGGCATGCGCACAGCAAAGCCGTTGGAATAACGCAAATCTACATAAACCAGCTGCTGATTCAATTGCGTGAGACTGCGGTCGTACGCCAGGACGTAGCGTGCCAGGCGCGCTTCCATCTGATCGCGCCCCAGTTCCAGCACAGTCCCGTTCTCCAGGTGAATGCGCCAGGCGCGACGCAGCGAAAGATGCAACTGGACAATGTTCTGCCGCAACGGTTGCAGCAACTTGCTGAAAGCAGCGTATTGCCGTGCCACATCGAATGAACTTTCCGGCGGCCCGATGAATACCGGCAATTCTCCCTCAACCGTGGTGACAGCGCCGTCAAATACTTCTCCATGGGTATTCACCAGCGCCTCGCTGCCCCAGCGTGCCACTGCCACATGTTCTTCCAACGTTACTTCCAGAGTCTGCGGCCAATGCCGCCGCACACCTGCAACCCTTACCCAGGGCAATTTCTCGAATGCGTCACGCGTCGCGTCCAGATCAACTGTCAGGAAATTCCCTGCGATCTTGCTGCGAACCACTTTATCTATTTGCTCCCGTGTCACGTGCTTCAATTCGCCGCCGCTGGTGTTGATGCCGCTGCCGCTGACACTCACTTCTTTCAACGGAAACGCTGACGAATTCACCGCCCATGATCCGATGGTGTAGATCACCGCGAGCGCAACCAGCGCAAACAGCAGATTGGCCAGCAAATGCAACGTGTGATGGTTATCCCACATGGGCCAACTCCAGTATCCGCACCACCAGATCCTCAAACGATATTCCTGCTGC
Source organism: Nitrosospira sp. (assembly GCA_043752345.1). GTDB lineage: Bacteria > Pseudomonadota > Gammaproteobacteria > Burkholderiales > Nitrosomonadaceae > VFJL01. Next base: position 1,248 of record JAYUYT010000011.1, on the reverse strand, counting down.
TTTTGCCGCCATCGGCACCAAGCTATGGTCGGTCATGCCGGGCGAAGTATTGGTCTCGAGAAAATATGCCTTGCCCGATTTAGCCAGCATTACATCCACCCTACCCCAGCCTTCACACCCCAGAATCTTGTGCGCCAGCAGCGCTTGTGCCTGGATCACCTGCTCCTGTCCGGCGGACAGACCACTCGGACAGAAGTAACTGGTGTCGTCGGACAAATACTTGGCCTGGTAATCGTATAACCCTCCTGCTGTCTCGATTCGCACCAGCGGCAGCGGGGTCTCGCCGAGAATGGCAGCGGTTAATTCCATCCCCTCGATAAATTGCTCCGCCAATACCATGGAGTCATGCCTTGCCGCCAACTGGTAGGCAGCCGGCAAATCTTCTGCCGCCGTAACCTTGCTCAAGCCTATGGTCGATCCTTCGCGTGAAGGCTTGATGATCAAGGGCAGGCCCAGCTCCTGCACCACCGCATCAAAATCACTTTGCGCATCAAGCATGGCATAGCGCGGAGAGTTGATCCCTGCTGCCTGCCACAGCAGCTTGGTGCGCCATTTGTCCATCGCCAGTGCACTCGCCATGACACCGCTGCCGGTGTAAGGCAGCCCCATCAGTTCCAGTGCGCCTTGTACTGTGCCGTCCTCGCCGTAGCGCCCATGCAAGGCGATATGCGCCCGCTTGAATCCTTGCCGTAATAACGCTTCCATCGGTTGCTCGGCAGGGTCAAACGGGTGTGCATCCACGTTCCTGCGTCGCAGCGCAGCCAGCACAGCCTGCCCGCTTTTGAGCGAGATCTCGCGCTCGGCGGAACGGCCACCGAGAAGAACTGCTACTTTTCCAAAATTATGATTACTCACAGCCGACCACTCCGATAATCCGCACTTCCTGCACCAATTCGATTCCGGTCTGTTCTTTCACAGTACTGCGTACTGCTGCAATCACTGCTTCAATATCAGCCGCGGTGGCGTGACCGGTATTGACAATGAAATTTGCATGCTTGGATGAAACCATCGCACCACCAATGCTAAAACCCTTCAGCCCGCATGACTCGATCAACCGCGCTGCATGGTCTCCCGGCGGATTGCGAAATACTGAGCCGGCATTGGGCAGATTCAATGGCTGACTGTCGATCCGCTTGGCGAGCAATTCCTTGATCTTCTTGCGCGATGCCGCATCATCGCCATCCTTTAATCTGAACCATCCCCCTACAAACCACTCTTCATCAGAGGCGTTCCCCAGTTCCGGCTGCA
>JAYUYT010000010.1:0-3020 GCA_043752345.1 Nitrosospira sp. | reverse complement strand
TAACCCCACCTGTTTGGAGAGGCCATCGAAGCCTTCGAAAGCCACTATCTATATGGATTCCAGTCAATTTTAGTGGCTTCAACTACGGTTTTTAGGATGAATAGGATATTCCCCTGATTTGATTCTATCTCAGCCTGGCCGCGTTGCGCATTCTTTGTCGACTTTTCTCTACGTATCTGGTGCGACGGCCGTATAACGTGTCGCACTCGACCCCTCTTCTATGTCGGCTGACGGCGGCATGCCAGTGAGCATGATAGAATTCCGTTTCCGCCGCAAATGCAGTCCAACCATGAACAAACACCACCGCACCGCTTTGCTGGAAGACTTGCTCAGTCAGCGCATCCTGCTGCTAGACGGGGCCATGGGCACCATGATCCAGAGCTACACACTCAACGAGGCAGATTATCGTGGCACGCGCTTTGCCGATTTCCCGCACGACCTCAAGGGCAATAACGACCTGCTGACGCTGACCCAGCCACACATTATCCATGCAATCCACAGCGGCTACCTGGAAGCAGGCGCGGATATCGTCGAGACCAACACTTTCAATTCCACTGCTGCCTCGATGGCCGATTACCACATGCAGGATCTGGTGTATGAGCTGAATTTCTCCGGGGCGAAGCTGGCGAAGGAAGCAACCCGCGCGATGGAAGAAAAAACTCCGGACAGGCCGCGTTTTGTCGCTGGGGTGCTGGGGCCGACCACCAAAACCGCCTCGATTTCACCGGACGTGAATGACCCTGGTTTTCGTGGCATCACTTTCGATCAACTGGTGGCGGATTATTCCATAGCCATAAGCGGCCTGCTGGATGGCGGCGCCGACATCCTGCTGGTGGAAACCATCTTCGACACGCTCAACGCCAAAGCAGCGCTGTTTGCGATCGATCAATATTTCGAGACCCACGGCGTATGTGTGCCGATCATGATTTCGGTCACCATTACCGATGCTTCCGGGCGTACGCTTTCCGGACAGACCCCGGAAGCATTCTGGAACTCGGTCAGTCACGCCCGGCCGTTGTCGGTGGGATTGAACTGTGCACTGGGTGCGGAATTGATGCGTCCCTACATCGAAGAACTTTCCAAGGTTGCGGGCGTATATACCAGCGCACACCCCAACGCCGGCCTGCCCAATCCGCTGGCGGATACCGGCTACGATGAGTCGCCCGATTACACCGCAAGCCTGATCAAGGAGTTTGCATTGTCGGGTTTCGTCAACATTGTCGGCGGCTGCTGCGGCACCACGCCTGCGCATATCAAGGCCATTGCCGCTGCAGTGAGCGGCATTGCGCCGCGCATTATTCCTGACATTCCAAAGAAATTGCGGCTATCCGGACTGGAGCCGCTCAACATCGGCGACGATTCCCTATTCGTGAATGTGGGTGAGCGCACCAACGTCACCGGCTCGAAAGCTTTCGCCCGGTTGATACTCGGCAACAATTACGCGGAAGCCCTGAGCGTCGCCCGCAGCCAGGTGGAAAGCGGCGCACAGATCATCGACATCAACATGGACGAGGCGATGCTCGATTCGCAGAAAGCGATGGTGACGTTCCTCAACCTGATCGCGGCCGAACCGGACATCAGCCGGGTGCCGGTAATGATAGATTCGAGCAAGTGGTCGGTGATTGAAGCCGGTCTGAAATGCGTGCAGGGCAAGGCCGTGATCAACTCCATCAGCATGAAGGAAGGTGAAGCGGAATTCATCAAGCATGCCCGGTTGGCCCGCCGCTACGGTGCAGCGGTGATCGTGATGGCCTTCGATGAATCCGGCCAGGCCGACACGCAGGCGCGCAAGGTCGACATCTGCACGCGCTGCTACCGCATTCTGGTCGACCAGGTGGGCTTCCCGCCGGAAGACATCATTTTTGATCCGAACATTTTCGCGGTTGCCACCGGCATCGAGGAACACAACAATTACGGTGTCGATTTCATCGAAGCCACGCGCATCATCAAACAGACCCTGCCCTATGCCAAGGTGAGCGGCGGCGTGTCCAATGTGTCATTCTCCTTCCGTGGCAACGAGCCGATGCGGGAGGCGATCCACACGGCTTTCCTGTATCACGCTGTCCAGGCCGGCATGACCATGGGTATCGTCAATGCCGGACAACTGGGGGTTTACTCGGATATTCCCCCGGATTTGCTGGAACGGGTCGAGGATGTGCTGCTCAACCGTCGCCCCGACGCCACCGAGCGGCTGGTGGAATTCGCCGAGAATTTCAGGGGACAGAGCAAAGAGAAGGTTGAGGATCTCGCCTGGCGTAGCGAACCGGTGCAGCAGCGTCTGACGCACGCGCTGGTCAAGGGCATCAACGCCTATATCGTGGAGGACACCGAGGCGGCGCGCCTGGAAATAGATGCCCAGGGCGGCCGGCCGATCCAGGTGATCGAGGGGCCGCTGATGAACGGCATGAACGTGGTCGGCGATCTGTTCGGTTCCGGCAAGATGTTTCTGCCGCAAGTGGTCAAGTCGGCACGGGTGATGAAACAGGCAGTAGCGCATCTGCTGCCGTTCATCGAGGCGGAAAAGAAACGCTCCGGTGATTCCAGGCCCAAGGGCAAGATCGTCATCGCCACGGTCAAGGGCGACGTGCATGACATCGGCAAGAACATCGTCACCGTGGTACTGCAATGCAACAATTATGAAGTAGTGAACATGGGCGTGATGGTTCCGTGTGCGCAGATTCTGGAAATGGCGCGACGCGAACAGGCGGACATCATCGGTCTGTCCGGGCTAATCACGCCATCGCTGGAAGAAATGGCACACGTGGCAAAAGAGATGCAACGTGAAGGCTTCACTATTCCGTTATTGATCGGCGGCGCCACCACTTCGCGCGTACACACCGCAGTGAAAGTTGCCCCGCACTACAGCGGCGTAACCGTGTGGGTGCCGGATGCAAGCCGTGCCGTGGGTGTATGCAGCAACTTGCTGTCGCAGGATCTGCAGGCGGATTATGTGCGCGATATCCAGGCGGAATATGAAAAAGTTCGCACCCAGCACAAGAACAAGAAAGGACAGTCGCCGA
>JAYUYT010000009.1:0-3043 GCA_043752345.1 Nitrosospira sp. | reverse complement strand
CGGTGGAGGGCAGTATGCCGTTGATAACCAGATATTGGTGGGTCAGTCCTATGGCGGCAAGTTCTTCGCGTGTCCGCGCCACTTCACGCAATGTCGATTGTTGGGCGCGAGCTATCAGAATCAGGCGCGTCATGCTGCCATCGGTTAAGGCATCGACGGCGGACTGGTATTGTTCCCGCTGTTTCTCCAAACCCGCCAAGGGGCCGAGACAGGAAGCGTCGCCTTTGCCTTTTTCCAAAAAATTGCTCCAAGCACCAGGCAATTGCAACATGCGGATAGTGTGGCCGGTCGGTGCGGTATCGAAAATGATGTGGTCGTAATCGGTGAGCAGGGCTGAATCGGTCAGCAATGAGGTGAATTCGTCGAAAGCCGCAATCTCTGTGGTGCAGGCACCTGAAAGTTGCTCTTCAATCCCCTGAACCACGGCTTCGGGCAGCACTCCACGCACAGGACCAACGATACGGTCGCGATAGACCTGAGCTGCCGCTTGTGGATCGATTTCCAACGCGGCCAGTCGCGGGACGGCAGGGATGGTGGTAATGTGGTTGCCGATGGTGATGCCGAACACTTGACCGACGTTAGAGGCTGGGTCGGTACTGACCAGCAGTACGCGTTTCCCGGATTCAGCCAGTTGGATTGCTGTGGCGCAGGCAATCGAGGTTTTGCCCACTCCGCCCTTGCCTGTGAAGAACAGAAAGCGCGGTGGCTGATCGAGGAATTTCATGGCAGTGGCTCCACAGGTTGATTCAGCAGCATTTACTGCCGCTACCACATGCTGGCTTGATTTCATTGATCGGGAGGGTGATATTGGCCCAGCGCGCCAATTCAACGCGATTTGGATAGCGACCCGCCAATGCGAATTCGCCATCGACCAAGATCAGCGGCAATGCATCTTGCCCTGAACGCTCCAGAAATCCTTTCACGACCACGTTATTCGCAAAGTCCATCGGCTGTTGCGCCAAATTGAAGCGTTGAATCTGCGCGCCGTTCTGATTGGCCCAATCTACATCTACTGCAAAATTGACCAGTTGTTGATCCACATCTACTCCGCATACGCCGGTGTTGCAGCACATGGCCGGGTCAAATACCTGTATCGATTTCATGATGACACTCCTTAAACAATGATGTTGGCAATCTTGTCCATTTCGGCTTTGAGCGCTGCGTTGTCATGCTTCAGCATGTCCAGATTCAGTGCGAAAAATGCTTCGATGCGGGCACGCAGGATGCGGTAAGCCTTCATGAATGCTGCATCAATTTCTTCATCCGTGCCCGTGGCGTGCGCCGGATCTTCCACGCCCCAGTGGGTGCGCAGTACTGGGCCGAGGTAGGCCGGACAAGTTTCACCTGCCGCACTGGCACAAACAGTGATTACTATATCGGGCGCTGTGGGTAGATTTTCCCAAGATTTACTGTAATAACTTTCGGTATAGATGCCTTCTCTCGCCAGCAATGCCAGCGAACGCGGATGCATCTTGCCGGTGGGCTTGCTGCCCGCGCTCATGGCATGCCAACCAGCCGGCGCTAGATGGTTGAAGGTGGCTTCGCCGAGGATGGAACGGCAGGAGTTACCAGTGCAGAGGAAGAGTACGTTCATATTCAGGCCTTCAATTAAGTTGGGGAAGTCGGTAGGAGTATGCTTGCGGAACAGACTGATGCCGTCTGCAAATCAATACATTGCTGAGGATTCCCGGAACAGCATTCCTCGGTCAGGTAAGCAATAAGATCCAACATCAAGGGGAGGTCGGCGCGATAACGCTGGTAACGACCCTCCTGTTGGACTGTTAGCAGGCGTGCCTGCGTTAATGCTTTCAGGTGGAAGGAAAGATTGGTGGGTGGCACTTCAAGCGTTGTTGCGATTTCGCCTGCCACCATACCATCCAGTCCTTTTTTGACTAACAGCCGAAACACGTCCAACCGCACGCCGGAAGAAAGCGATTCGAAGATTGAAGTTGCAGTAAGTTTATCCATGCGGCAATTATACAACAATAGTTGAAATGTTGCAATATTGTCTGAGAGCTGGCGATCAAGCAAGTAGCGAAGAAGGATTAAGTGCTGAGTCCGCTGGCCGAGCTCGACTGGTGTTGGTATATTGGTGTTAAAATATTTATTCAGGCATATAGATACGATCGTGGCTTAAAGCTAATAGCGCTCATGCTTTTAGTAATTTTTGCTTTTTTAATTAATCTTTAAAATATTTTCGGGTGGGTTCACAGCATTCCATGAGCTCGCTCTTTTCCGCTCATCATTCAGGCAATAAAATACCGACATGCTAAAAACTATCGAAAAATGGTTCGAAGCCGCGCTCTGGAACGGACGTTTCGTGGTGGTGGTAGCGGTGGTGGCAAGCATGGCTGCCGCCATTGCTATTTTCTATATGGCCACGGTGGACGTGGTGTATCTTGTCAGCCACATGCTGCATTACGCTGGCTCAGCACTGACCGAAGAGGCACGCAAGCTTCTTCACGACCAAACCATTTCCCATGTGGTTGAAGTGGTGGACGGCTACCTGCTCGCAACCTTCATGCTGATTTTTGCGCTCGGCATGTATGAACTGTTTGTCAGTGACATCGATGAAGCACATGGCAGCAAGACCTCCAGCAAGATACTGGTTATCGCGAGTTTGGACGACCTCAAGGCGCGACTGGCCAAGGTAATTCTGATGATCCTGATCGTCACGCTGTTTGAGGAAGCGCTGAACATGAAGATATCGACCCCGCTCGACCTGCTTTATCTCGGCGGCGCTATCGCCCTGATTGGCGCATCGTTGTATCTGACCCATAAGGCGGAAGATCACGGAAAAGACAGCAAACACCCTGGAGATTGAGTCGTGAAATGCATGATGCTGTTTCCCATGGCCCACTGCGCGGTTGATTAACCTTATTAAAACTCGACCATGATTACTTCATGCAAAAGGCACCGGCCTTCTGTGGAGGCGAGCATGGCTATTTAGACTATACGTTCCTGGCAGGTTGATGAATATGGATACAGATTATTGGTGCGAGCGTTGGGTCAGAAATGAAACAGGTTTCCATCAGAATGAAAT
>JAYUYT010000008.1:0-18183 GCA_043752345.1 Nitrosospira sp. | reverse complement strand
GCAACAGCGTGGGTACGTGCAGATTGATTTCGGTGGCAATGCCCAGAGGGTGCTGCATATCCGGCTCGCGACCCTCTTTCAGCGACTTGACGGCGGCGTCCAGCATGGAGCTATAGAGATTGAAACCGATCTCCTGCATTTCGCCACTCTGTGATTCACCTAGCACTTCTCCCGCGCCACGGATTTCCAGATCGTGCATGGCCAGATAAAAGCCTGCACCCAGTTCTTCCATCGTTTGAATGGCATCGAGACGTTTTCTTGCCTGTGGGCCCAGAGCTTCCTCTTCCGGTATCAGCAGATAAGCGTAAGCCTGATGATGGGAACGGCCTACCCGCCCACGTAACTGGTGCAACTGGGCAAGGCCGAACTTGTCCGCACGGTTGATGATGATGGTGTTGGCGCTGGGAACATCAATGCCGGTCTCGATAATAGTGGTGCATAGCAGCAGATTGAATCGCTGCTGGTAGAAATCCCGCATCACGTGCTCCAGCTCGCGCTCGCGCATCTGCCCGTGAGCGATGTGGATACGCGCTTCCGGCAATAGCCGCGTGAGCTTGTCGCACACCGACTGAATGGTGTCCACTTCGTTGTGCAGGAAATATATCTGCCCGCCGCGCTTCAATTCGCGCAAACATGCCTCGCGGATGATTCCTTCGGAGAAACGACTGACAAAAGTCTTGATGGCAAGCCGCCGCTGCGGTGCGGTAGCGATTACCGAAAAGTCGCGCAAGCCCTCCAGCGACATGGCAAGTGTGCGTGGAATCGGTGTGGCGGTAAGCGTCAGCACATCCACTTCGGCACGGAGATTCTTCAATTGCTCTTTCTGGCGTACACCGAAGCGGTGTTCCTCGTCTATGATGACCAGTCCCAGGTTTTTGAATTTGATGCCTTTCTGGATCAGCTTGTGGGTGCCGATGACGATATCTATCTCACCCTTGCCCAACCCCGCCAGCGCCTGAGTCTGTTCCTTGGCTGAGCGGAAGCGTGACAGCTCGGCGATTTTTACCGGCCATTGCTCGGCAACCAGACTAAAGCGATCGGAAAAATTCTGGAAATGCTGTTCCGCCAGTAGCGTGGTAGGCACCAGCACCGCCACCTGTTTGCCATCAGCGACAGCGACGAAAGCCGCCCGCAATGCCACTTCCGTTTTGCCGAAACCCACATCGCCACAGATCAACCGATCCATTGGTTTGCCCGAGGTCAGATCTTCGATCACCGCACGGATAGCAGCAGCTTGGTCGGGCGTTTCCTCGAAACCGAAGCCTTCGGCAAAAGCCTCATAATCGTGTTGCCTGAGGCCAAATGCATGACCCTGGCGAGTAGCCCGCTGGGCATAAAGATTAAGCAGCTCTGCAGCAGTGTCGCGCACTTGCTGCATCGCCTTGCGCTTGGCTTTGTCCCACTGGCCACTGCCGAGTTTGTGCAGCGGTGCGGCTTCGGGTGAAGCGCCGCTGTAGCGTCCAATCAGGTGCAGTTGCGACACTGGCACATAAAGTTTGTCGCCGCCGTCGTATTCCAGCGCCATAAATTCCGTTGCACCCTCTCCCAGATCCATGCTTACCAGTCCCAGGTAGCGGCCAATACCATGTTGTTCATGCACCACCGGGTCGCCCGGTTTGATTTCAGACAGATCACGCAACATTGCATCCACTGACATGGCTTTGCGCGAGTCGCGCTCATGCTGTCGATGGCGCCCGTGTAAATGCGTGGCATAGAGCTCGCTCTCGGTGACAAAAGCGGATTTTTCTCCAGGCAGGATAAAGCCGTTATAAAGTGGGGCTACGCCAAGCATGAATGGCTGACTGCTTGCCAGAAATTGTGCGTAGTCATCGCAAGCAACGGGGTGCAAATCGTATTGCTGCAAATAATCAGAGATCAGCTCGCGCCTGCCAAGACTTTCTGCCAGCAACAACGCTCGCCCACCGGATGATGTGAACGTCGCAATGAACGCGGCGAGTTTTTCTGCTGGATTGGCAGCGCGGCGATCTACCTGAATAAAAGGCAGCGGGGTGGTAAAACTCTGACCCCCAGATTTTGCGTCCGTAGTTTCGGACTGAATTTCAATGCGTGAATAAGGCTTGAGTGCGCCGTAAAAAGCCTCCATCGTGAGAAACAGTTCGCGCGGTTGCAGCAACGGCCGGTCGCTGTCACCACGCAGCAACTGATAACGCGTCTGCGTGTCATGCCAGAAACCCTCTATTGCCGAAGAGAGATCATGATGCAGGCATAGCGGCATGGTTTGCGGCAAATAATCGAACAGCGTTGCGGTCTGTTCAAAAAACAACGGCAGATAGTATTCGATGCCCGCGGGTGCCACCCCTTTGCTTACACCTTTGTAAATGCTGCTGCGCGATGGGTCACCCTCGAATTTTTCACGGAAATTGCCACGGAAGCGAGTACGGCCATCTTCGTCAAGAGGAAATTCGCGTGCCGGTAGCAACCGTATTTCACTGACCGGATAAACGCTGCGCTGCGTATCCACATCAAAAGTGCGGATGGTCTCGATTTCGTTGTCCAGCAGATCGATGCGGTAGGGTAACGGGCTGCCCATCGGGAACAGATCAATCAAGCCACCACGTACGCTGTATTCTCCAGGGGCCAGCACCTGGGTTACATGCGTGTAACCCGCCAGGGTCATCTGGCCGCGGAACGCATTCAGGTTGAGCATTTCTCGCTGTTTAAGAAAGAAAGTATGCGCCGCCAGATATTCCCTTGGTGGCAGGCGGTAGAGCGCGGTGGTGACCGGGACAATCAGCACATCGCAGGCGCCATTCATGACCTGATAAAGCGTGGCGAGACGTTCTGAAATCAGGTCTTGATGGGGCGAGAAGTTATCATAAGGCAGCGTCTCCCAATCCGGCAGCAAATTGATTTTAAGTTCGGGAGCAAAAAAAGGAATCTCTTCCAGCAATCTCTGCGCAGCCAGCGCGCTGGCTGCGATGATAGCGACCGGTTTTGCCTGCTGTGCCAGTCGGGCAAGGGCGAGTGTGTCGCCGGAGCCGTCAGAGTGCGGATAACGGATTATGGAACCGGGTGGAGGAGGAGTAAGCTTGAATTGCATCTGGGAGTGTTGTCATGGATGGGCAAGCAAAACAACAAACACCCATCGTTCCGCATAAAAGGCGGACATTATATGTCAGTTATCAGGTCACATTCTCTCACTAGGAACCTAATTCACAGATCCTGCGATTGAGACCAATGATCCAGGACGAGTTGCAAGGCAGTGTTGCCGTTATATTCGTTCACTTGCAGACGGTAAACAACATCTATCACTTCTGGCAGCGGGTCGTTGTGAAAAAACAGCATGGCATCATGAGCACCGCCCGGTTCCCCTGACCCCTGTTTTTTCAGTTTCAATTTGAGATGCTTCTCGCCAACCACCCGCTGCCGCTCTACACGAAAACGCGCGTTGAATGCAGGCTGGGGGAAACCCTGTCCCCATACCTGTGCCATCAGGTATTGCGCCAGCTCCAGATTCATTTCTGACTCATCCAGATCTCCGTCGGTTTCGATGATGCGCGTAAGATCGGCGGGGGTAAGCAGTGTCTGGGCAGCTTGCTCGAAGGCCTCACGGAATTGCTCAAAATCGTCAGCACGCAAGGTTAGCCCTGCAGCGGCCGCGTGGCCGCCGAATTTGAGCAGCAGCGCAGGATGACGCTTGGAAACGAGATCCAATGCGTCGCGTAGATGAAACCCCGGAATGGATCGCCCCGACCCCTTTATTTCACCCTCATTACCGGGCGCGAAGGCAATCACCGGGCGATAGAATTTATCTTTCATGCGTGATGCGAGTATGCCAATCACCCCTTGGTGCCAGCTCGGATCGAATAGACTAAGACTGTGACCATCCTCGGGTTTTACGGAGTCAAGCACGGCTAACGCCTGATCCTGCATGCCCGCTTCGATTTCCCGACGCTGGCGATTGAGTGCATCGAGTTGAAGAGCTATGTGTGCGGCGCGGGACTCGTCATCCGTGATCAGGCATTCGATGCCCAGTGTCATATCATCGAGTCGTCCCGCAGCATTCAACCTCGGCCCCAGCATGAAACCCAGTTCATAGGTAGAGGTTTTGCGGAAATCTCGGCGCGCCACTTGCAGCAGAGCATTTATGCCCGCACAGCCGCGTCCCGCACGGATGCGCTGCAAACCCTGCTGTACCAGGATGCGGTTGTTATCATCCAGCTTCACCACGTCGGCAACGGTGCCCAGCGCCACTAAATCAAGCAGACTGGCAAGGTTGGGCTCTTTCCCGCTGCGGCCGAATGCCCCGCGGGCGCGCAACTCCGCCCGCAACGCCAGCATCAGGTAAAACATCACGCCCACTCCGGCAAGATTCTTGCTGGGGAAATCGCAGCCAGGTTGATTGGGATTCACAATGGCGATGGCATCGGGTAATTCATCTCCCGGCAGGTGATGATCGGTGACCAGCACCTGCATGCCGAGACGGTTGGCTTCAGCCACGCCTTCCACACTGGCGATGCCGTTGTCTACCGTGATAAGTATGTCGGGCAACTGCGCGCTGGTGGCCGCCAGACGCACGATTTCTGGCGTCAAACCATAGCCGTATTCGAAACGATTGGGGACGAGGTAATCCACTGTCGCGCCGAATTTTCTCAGTGCACGCACCCCCACGGCGCAGGCGGTGGCGCCGTCAGAATCATAATCGGCTACGATCAGCAGGCGCTTTCCTGCAGCGATGGCATCGGCGAGAAATACCGCCATCATGGAAATATTTTTCAGGCGTTCGAACGGAATCAACTGGGACAGATCGGCCTCGAGCTGGTCTGGTTTCCCGATCCCTCTGGCAGCGTAGACACGCGCCAGAACAGGGTGGAGGCCATGCTGGATCAGCGCCTCGAAGGCATGCGGGGAGTAACTGCGAACGACAATGTTGGACATGCACTAGACATTGGGATTTTTGGCCCCTCAGTATAACGCCAACCATCCCAATTAACCGTTGACACCAGCAGGTGCTGGCATCAGTGCCTGTAGTTATTCGATTTCTTTTAGGGCGCGCGGCCGGCCAATACCAAAGCCCTGCGCGAAATCTACTCCGAGTTCGCGCAGCCTGGCAATTACCTCATCAGTTTCAGCCAGCTCTGCAATAGTCTGAATACCTATGGTATGCGCAACCCGATTAATTGACGCAACCTTGGCGAGATTAATCGGATCCTGCAACATGGTGCAAACCAGACCGCCATCAATTTTCAGAAAATTGACTTTGATGTTTCTCAGTAAATCGAATGAAGCGCGTTCTCTGCCGAAACCGCACAATGCGACCTGGCAGCCGTACTGCTTGATTTTCTGAACGAATGCCGAGGTATCCGCAAGGCGCAATGCCGCATCCGCCTCTTCAATCTCGAAACAGAGTACTCCAGCCGGTACGCCTGTTTTCTGCAACTGACTCAGAACGAAATCAGCAAAGCTGGTGTCGCCCAGTGTGTCACTGGTCAGATTGATAAAAAATATTGTCCCAAGTGCAGGCTGGTGAACAGACAACCACTGCAGTATTTGGCTCACTACCCAACGATCCAGACGCGTCATCATGTCGCACCTCTCGACAACGGGCAGAAATGCGCCCGGTGGCAAAAGATTATCTTCTTCTTCGGCCATGCGCAGCAGGATTTCATGGTGAATACAAGGGTCTTTATCTGCCTTGATAGGTACAATGGTCTGACAATACAGACGGAACTCATCATCTTCGATAGCTTGGGTAATGCTGGCGGCAGAGACCCCCCATTCCGAAGCCTGCTCACCGAAGCTCTCATCAAACAGATTTTTTTCTCTCGACTCGGCAAGCGTGGTCGATCTGGCAGGTTCAGGTATGTTTCGTTCTACCCCCCCCTGCGGCGATGCTTTCTCCTCCATCATGGGGGTATACAGTAGATAGAAGCCAGTTACTTTCCCCTCACTGTCAAAATCTGGAAGGTACTGTCCGGACAAACGGCGGATTGAACCCGGGGCCAATTCCTGTGTATGTTCGTTATGCATCGTTTTTCCCGCCATAACACCAGCGAGAAGACCTGCGATCTCTGCGTAAAATTTGTTACCCAACACTTCACGCAAAGGCTGGCCGTCGATTTGATCAGGATTCAGCCCAAGCCATTGCCTGAACTTAGTGTTGTGATAGCAGCAACGCTGCCCGATATCAACGTAAGCAAGCATAGCAGGAAATTTTTCGCCGATAGACTGTAACCGTGCCTTGCTCACAGCAGACATCTTCTCAGCCCAGAGATGCAGCTTGATTTCCTGCGCCAGCTTTTCCTCGGTTCCCAGCAACTGCGTCGTGTGGCGTGAAGCAATTAGTTCCGCATGCGAGGTCCGGACTGCCATGGCGATTATTGCTGCCACCAGAATTCCGCTCAAGAACGCAATCCATTGCAGATCGCCGTCTGTGAAGTAAATGACCGTCACAAGCAATACAACCGTTGCGATAGAAGCTATCGCCGTTAAATACGGCTGGACTGTACGGAGGATAGGAAGGTTGCGCACTTTTATGTATTTGGCGTTGATCTAGCCCCGCAGTTTTCAGAGCAGGCAAAATATTCAAAGCGTTACAGTATAGCGCTCAACTCCAAGGCAGAACATACCGTCTTTATTTTTCTTGCTTCGGCGTCTTGTAAAACTCGACAAAAAAACGCACCACACCCAAGGGCTCCACACTGTGCAGAACTTCCGGCACCACAATTCCAAGCTTGTCCTGGGATAATTCCATGTCTGTTCCACAAACGTCTACTCGATAGCGAAGCTTGCCTTCGGTAACAATGATTTTTGCCCAGACACCGGTCTTTGTTGAGTGATTTTTTTTCAAACCGGCAGGTACTGTTTCTTCGGTAAAAATAGGGGTTCGTTTGTACGAAACGAACCCGTCCGGTAGTTCTAATCTATCGCACCTGATACAGTTGAGAACCGTACCCAACATGCTGCTACGGCCCTGTTCGGTCGTGACCCAGGGACGATTGATGAACGGTGGATTATGCCGTACATGCTGTGGATGCCCGCAGCTGAGAATCGCAATCGGATCTCCCTGCTCATCATGCCAAAATCCCGTTATTGGTCGTTCCATGGTCGATCCTTTTGCTATCCTTGCTGCCAGATTGGAAGCGTTTTCAGGCCTTACTCCATCACTGGTGGCAACTGTGGGGTAAGTGCGTTCTTCTCCTTGGTCTCCGCACCCAGCAATGCATAACCAAGCAGATTGCCATCCACGTCTTGAAACAGTGCCTTGACTCCATCTTTATCTTGCTCGATTCGCCACTCGCCTTGCGCGCCGGCGTCAGGTGGTGACACTACGGTCGGGCAGGCCGGGGTCTTCACTAACACCGGCATGGCAGGATACCGTGCCGGGGTCGGGGTACCGGCGAGGGTCGCCGCAAGGGCGCGGGCGGCGTGCATGATCGGCATGACGAACGGCAGCACCCTGCCCTCCACCTCCGCGCAGTCGCCCAGCGCATAAATATTTGCGTCCTGGGTTTGTAGTGCCCGATCCACCACGATGCCACGATTGACCTTGATACCGGTTGCTTCAGCCAGCGCAATGCGTGGGCGCAGCCCCACTGCCGACAGCACAACATCTGTCTCCATGGTTTCGCCACTGGCAAGAGTCAGCTGCAAGCGTCTATCTGCTCGTTCCACACGCTGGACAGAAGTGCCCAAGTGAAAAACCACACCGGCAGCTTCCAGCCTGCTCTGCAGGAAAGCGCCGCCAGCCTGCGGCAGGAGTCGGCCCAAAGGCCAGGCGCTGATGTCGATCAACTGCACCCGATAACCCGCTATCGCAAGATCATTGGCAAATTCACAGCCGATCAACCCGGCACCGAGAATGACCACTTCCTTCTTTCCTTCCAGCGCAGCACGGAAACAGCTGTAATCATCGAGATCGTTCACTGACAATATTGCTTCCACTCCATTTCCTTCCAGCGGCAGACGGATTTGATCGGCACCCAGGGCCAGAACAAGCTGACCGTAGGATAGTTTCTCACCATCCTGTAAGACCAGGGTATTGCTTGATCGCTCGATGGTTATTACCCGGCTATGCGGGCGTATCGTCATTTTCAGTTGCTCGGCCATCTTCGCCACGTCGGCATTCAGTATCGATTCCGGTGATTTGCCTGCGGCCAGCGCGTTGGACAGCATAGGTTTGGAGTAGAATCCGCCATGATCTGCGGAAAGGATCAAAGCGGGTGCTTCAGCATTCAATTTACGCAACTCGCGCGCTACGGTGTAGCCCGCAAGCCCGCTACCGACAATAACCACAGGCTGTCGGCTCATGCTCAAACCTCTACCATTTCGAAATCTGCCTTGGCCACAGCGCACTCAGGACAGACCCAGTCCTCCGGAATATCCTCCCAGAGAGTGCCGGCTGCAATGCCATGCTCCGGGTCGCCGACTGCTTCGTCATAGATGTGACCGCACACGCCGCATTGAAATTTTCTCATTCCGACTCCCTCGTTGACATTGACCCGGCGAATGATAAATTATTTCGATCCATTTTGGCCGAAATTGCATAACCGCTTATCCCGTGTAGTCTACGCACTTTATATATGAGAGACCGGCCAAGGTTTTCTCCCCTGCGACCAGGGCTTGCCGTTAAAATGCCACAATACTGGGCCACATCAACGCAATGCAAGTGAAATGGTCGGCGTAGTGTTTTTCCGGAGAATGCAGGCATGGCGAAAATTGGTTTTATTGGTCTTGGTATCATGGGCAAACCCATGGCCGGAAATCTTATCAAAGGCGGACATACGCTGTTCTTGCATTCCCGTAGCGGCGTGTTGGCAGAGTTGGCTAAACAGGGCGGCAAGGCTTGCTCCTCACCCAGAGAAGTGGCACAAAACGCCGACATCATCATCACCATGTTGCCAGATGCCCCGGATGTGGAAAGCGTACTGTTTAGTGAAAACGGCGTAGTGCAAGGATTAAGTGCGGGCAAGACCGTGGTGGACATGAGCTCCATTTCCCCCATCGAAACCAGAAGATTCGCTGCCGGTATCAGCCAACTCGGCTGTGATTATGCGGACGCACCGGTATCGGGGGGCGAAGTGGGTGCTAACAATGCAACACTGACCATCATGGTAGGCGCCACGGAGATAGTGTTCGAGAGATTGAAACCCGTTTTCGAACTGATGGGCAAGAGCATTACCTTGATCGGTGGCAACGGCGCCGGCCAGACCTGCAAGATCGCCAATCAGATCATTGTCGCGCTGACTATCGAAGCAGTGGGGGAGGCTTTGCTGTTTGCCTCCAAGGCCGGAGTCGATCCGGTCAAGGTACGCCAGGCTTTGCTGGGTGGGTTTGCTTCTTCGCGCGTGCTGGAGATCCACGGCGAGCGCATGATCAAGCGCGCATTCGATCCAGGATTCCGTATCGAACTGCATCAGAAAGATCTGAGTCTTGCACTTTCCGGCGCGCAAGCGCTGGGAATAAGCCTGCCCAATACCGCCGCCACCCAGGAACTGTTTAATGCTTGCGTCGCTTATGGCGGCGCCAAGTGGGATAGTTCGGCGATAGTACGGGTATTGGAAAAATTAGCAAATCACGAAATTCAATAAATCCACACCATGCACCCACTCGAACTCGTCACCAATCTGCGCGCTTTTCTACCAGCCGAGGCAGTGCTGTATGAGAGCGAAGATCTGAAACCCTATGAATGCGACGGTTTATCGGCATATCGACAAACGCCAATGATCGTGACTCTGCCGCAAACCGAAGACGCAGTCATCAGAATTCTGCGTATCTGCCATACGTCGAAAACCCCGGTGGTTGCGCGGGGCGCAGGCACCGGTTTGTCCGGCGGCGCATTGCCCCATGCAGCCGGTGTCTTGCTGTCACTTGCCAAATTGAAACGGATACTTGAAGTCGATCCGCTAGCGCGCACTGCACGGGTGCAGCCCGGTGTGCGTAACCTCGCCATCAGTGAAGCGGCAGCACCCTATGGCCTGTATTACGCACCCGACCCTTCCTCGCAAATCGCCTGTTCGATCGGCGGCAACGTGGCGGAAAACTCGGGGGGAGTGCATTGTCTGAAATATGGACTCACCGTGCACAATATCCTCCAATTGCGGGTGGTGACCATGGCCGGCGAGAGTCTCGAAATCGGCAGTGCCGGCCTGGATGCCCCGGGCTATGATCTGCTGGCGCTCATGACTGGTAGTGAAGGCATGCTGGGCATCGTTACCGAGATCATGGTGAAACTAAAACCCAGCGCGGAAAAAGCCCAGGTGGTCATGGCCGCCTTCGACGACATCTGCAAGGCAGGTAATGCGGTGACAAATGTAATCGGCGCCGGTATCATCCCTGCCGGCATGGAGATGATGGACAAAATCGCCACCCGTGCAGTGGAAGAATACGCCCATGCCGGCTACAACCTCGATGCAGCGGCAATTCTGTTGTGCGAAGCTGATGGCACGGCAGAGGAAGTAACAGATGAAATCCGGCGCATTGATGAGATCATGCGGCAGAGCGGCGCCATTGAAATCAGGGCCTCCCGCGACGAAGCCGAGCGGCTCAGATTCTGGGCTGGGCGTAAAGCCGCGTTTCCGGCGGCAGGGCGCGTTTCACCGGATTATTACTGCATGGATGGCACCATTCCACGCAAGAATCTGGCGCGCGTGCTGGACGGCATTGAAAAACTCTCTACAGAATACGGCCTGCGCTGCATGAATGTATTTCACGCTGGCGACGGCAATCTGCATCCGTTGATTCTATACGACGCCAACCAGCCCGGTGAACTGGAAAAGACCGAAGAGTTTGGCGCAAAAATACTGGAAATGTGCATCAAGGCCGGTGGAACCATTACCGGCGAGCATGGCGTCGGCATCGAGAAACTCAACCAGATGTGTTCACAGTTCAGCAGCGGGGAGCTAAAGATATTTCATGCGGTAAAAGCGGCTTTCGATCCCGCAGGTTTGCTGAATCCTGGCAAGGCTGTTCCCACACTGCGCCGCTGTGCGGAACACGGCGCGATGCACGTACATCGCGGCGAGGAAAAATTTCCGGAGTTGCCGAGATTCTGAACGGCTGATTGTGCTGCAGCCCTCGCGATTCAATAAAATTCATGCAAAACATCATCGACCAATTTGCCGACACCATTCGTACTGCCGCCGAACGTAAAGCACCGTTACATATATGTGCGGGGGGCAGCAAGGAGTTTTATGGCAACCGTATTGTCGGGCAAAACATCAGCATGCTTGATGTCACGGCTTACAGCGGCATCGTTGCTTACGAACCGACCGAGCTGGTGTTGACTGCTCGCGCAGGCACCCGCCTGGCTGATCTGGAAGCGGAATTGCATAAACATCGCCAGATGCTGGCTTTCGAACCGCCGCATTTTGGCGCCGCTGCCACGCTCGGTGGCTGTGTTGCCACCGGGTTGTCTGGTCCGCGCCGGGCATCCGTCGGCGCAGTACGCGACTTTGTGCTGGGCGTACGCATACTTGACGGTAGGGGAGATGATTTGCGTTTCGGCGGGCAGGTAATGAAAAATGTCGCGGGTTACGACATTTCGCGTTTGATGACGGGCTCGATGGGAACTCTGGGTTTGTTGTTGGAGGTTTCACTCAAAGTGCTGCCGCTGCCGCCAACGGAAATGACGCTAAGCCTGCAGATGAAAGAAGCCGAAGCGATCGAAAAGATGAATCTATGGGCGGGCAAACCGCTGCCGATTTCCGCAACCTGTTTTTGCAATGACGCGCTCACCCTGCGGCTTTCCGGAGCGGAAGCCGCGGTACGGGCGGCTCATGCGAAACTGGGCGGCGAAGAAGTGGCTGAAGGTGTGGCCTTCTGGCAATCAGTGCGCGAACAAACCCATCTATTCTTCCAGCCGGGCAAGTCGCTGTGGCGCTTGTCCATGAAATCGACTACGCCGCCGCTATCGTTGCCGGGGCGACAATTGATTGAGTGGGGGGGAGCGTTGCGCTGGCTGATAAACGACGCAGAGATGGATGCCGAAACTGTGCGTACAGCAGCAAAGACTACGGGTGGCCATGCTACGTTGTTTCGCAGCAACGAAGCATCCGCAGACGCATTTCATCCGCTCACACCGGAGATGATGAATATCCACCGGCGCCTGAAGGAAAAGTTTGACCCCATGGGAATACTCAATCCTGGCCGGATGTATCCGGAGTTATAAACCCAGATAATCCGTTAGGACGTGAGATGATGATGAGGCAGGTTGCGAGACAGTTTTGTCGGTTGAGAGAAGGTCATAGCCTGATCTATGGACGCCGAGCCAGCGGCGGAAATGGCCACAAGCTGGCCGCCAGCACTTACGTAGGCTCAAAGAGCCACCTAATGGATTATCTGGATTAAATGCAAACCAATCTCGCCGATTTCATCAAGAATTCCCCCGAAGGACAAGAAGCCGAGGCGATATTGCGTGCCTGTGTGCACTGCGGCTTCTGCCTGGCTACCTGCCCAACCTACCAGCTGCTGGGTGATGAACTGGATAGCCCACGCGGCCGCATTTATCTGATCAAGCAGGTGCTGGAAGGTCAGCCGGTCACACAAAAGACCCAGTTGCATCTGGATCGCTGCCTCACTTGCCGCGCCTGTGAGACGGTTTGCCCATCCGGGGTGCGTTATGGCCGACTGGTGGATATCGGCCGTGGCATTGTCGAAAAACAGGTGGGGCGCGACATGAGGGCCGGCGCCATGCGATACGCATTGCGCCAAACATTGCCTGATTCCGGTGTATTCGCCTCGCTGCTCAAACTGGGAAGGCTTGTCCGCCCGCTGCTGCCGGGCAAACTTAAACTCTCAATACCGCCAGCAGCACTCACCCCCGGAACGTGGCCTGAGGCGCGGCACACACGCACGATGCTGGTGCTGGATGGCTGCGTGCAGCCGGTGCTGGCGCCGAATATAAACAGCACCGCCGCACGCGTGCTGGACAAGCTCGGCATCTCGCTGATCAAGGCGGAAAATGCAGGGTGTTGCGGCGCAGTTTCGTATCATCTCAACGCCCAACAGGAAGGATTGGATTACATGCGCCGCAATGTGGATGCCTGGTGGCCGTTCGTGGAAAACATTGCAGGCAATGCTGCCAGGCATGGGGTGGAGGCCATTGTCATGACTGCCAGCGGGTGCGGCGTGACGGTGAAGGAATACGGACATCTGCTGAGGCATGATCCGGTGTATGCGGAAAAAGCAGCGCGCATTTCGGAACTAACTAGGGATATCAGCGAAATACTCTTTGCCGAGATGGACAAGGAAGCCTTTTCTTTCTGCAACTCAATGCCCGATACTGAAAAATCAAAATTGTCTTTCCATTCCCCTTGTACCCTGCAACATGGCATGCAAATTCGCGACGTAGTGGAAAGAATTCTGGTCGCTGCAGGCTTTGAATTGACTGCTGTTCCAGACGCCCATCTGTGCTGCGGATCAGCAGGTACCTATTCCATCCTGCAACCGGAGCTGTCACAGCAATTGCTGAAGAATAAGCTGACAGCGCTGGAATCCGGCAATCCGGTCCAGATCGTTACCGCCAATATCGGCTGTCTGATGCATTTGCAAAGCGGCACCCCGTTGCCGGTCAGGCACTGGATCGAAGTGCTGGACGAGAAAATCGAGAAGCTTGAGAGGGTATGAAGAATACATGTGCCCGGCGTTGCCGTGAAACCGGACTCCCTCGCAGCCTTGCACCAACCCGGCTCTTGACGAGCCAGGCATTGCCTTTTGCCTATATAATCAGACCTTTTCCCCTGATCTAATGTCTCAATACCACTCATGAGTTTCGTCAACAAGACGATGGCGAAAAAGCCGGACCCCAACCCCTTGCCGCCCAGGATCGTCAGACTGCTGCGCGAATCCAGCGGACTCGCGTTGCTCGGTGTCGCGCTTTATCTGGTACTCATATTTTATGGCTATGACCGCACTGATCCTGCCTGGTCGCACAGTGGCAGCAGCGGCCAAGTGTATAACGCTGGTGGGCGTATGGGTGCATGGCTGGTGGATTTGTTGCTGTCTCTGTTTGGAGTTTCGGCATGGTGGTGGGTATTGTTTTTCCTCTATCTGGCATCATGGAATTACCGCCGCATTGATGTCACTGGAATATTTGACCGGCGTCCGTTATTTGTTTCAGCTGCTGGCTTTATCGCGCTACTGGTTGCCAGCAGTGGCTTTGAAGCGCTGCGACTCTATACGCTCAAAGCGCTGCTGCCGCAGACATCGGGCGGAATGCTGGGAGAGATAGTTGGCAGCAATCTGTCACAAGCGCTTGGTTTTACCGGCGCAACCTTGGCGTTGTTGATATCAATTGCAATTGGTTTCAGTCTATTCACTGGCTTATCGTGGCTGCGCTTTATCGAGAAACTGGGTGGCGCGATTGAGGGTGCTTTTTTCTTCATCAGGCACCGTTGGCAGGACCGGCAAGATCGTCGCGCAGGGATGGTCTCTGCAAGCAAGCGTGAGGAATTAGTCGGAGTCGGGAAAAAACGCTTTGAGGAATACCCGCCACTGCATATCGAGCCGGCTACCACCGCAATCCCCAAATCGCAGCGTGTCAGTAAAGAAAAACAGACGCCATTGTTTGGTGATTTGCCCGATTCACCCTTGCCGCCGCTGCATCTGCTGGATGAACCGGCCAAAGATGTGGAAATATTGTCAACAGATACGCTAGAGTTCACTTCACGGCTGATCGAACGCAAACTGATCGATTTTGGCGTGGAAGTCAAAGTGGTGGCAGCCTATCCCGGCCCGGTCATTACCCGCTACGAGATTGAGCCTGCCATAGGCGTAAAGGGCAACCAGATTATCAACCTGGTGAAAGACCTGGCACGAGCGCTATCAGTGGTGAGCATACGCGTGGTCGAAACCATACCCGGCAAGACCACCATGGGACTGGAAATTCCCAATCCCAAACGGCAGGTAGTGCGCCTGCTGGAAATTCTCAGTTCGCAGGCTTACGCCGATATGGCATCGCCGTTGACTATCGCGCTGGGCAAAGACATCGGCGGACATCCGGTGGTGGCTGATCTAGGAAGAATGCCGCATGTGCTGGTGGCGGGAACGACCGGTTCGGGCAAATCGGTAGCAATCAATGCCATGATCCTGAGCCTCATCTACAAAGCGACTCCTGAACAGGTACGCCTGATCCTGGTGGATCCAAAAATGCTGGAGCTGTCAGTATATGAAGGTATTCCACATCTGCTGGCACCGGTGGTGACCGACATGCGGCAGGCAGCTAGCGCGCTGCGCTGGTGTGTGGCAGAGATGGACCGGCGTTACAAGCTGATGTCGTCGCTGGGCGTGCGCAATCTCGGCGGCTATAACCAGAAAATTCGTGATGCAATCAAGAACGGGGAGCCTCTCACCAACCCATTCAGCTTGACACCCGATGCCCCTGAGCCGCTGGAAGAGATGCCGCTGATTGTGGTAGTGATCGATGAGCTGGCAGACCTGATGATGGTGGTAGGAAAGAAAGTCGAACAGTTGATCGCCAGACTTGCACAGAAGGCTCGCGCCGCAGGTGTACACTTATTGCTTGCCACCCAGCGGCCTTCGGTAGATGTCATTACCGGCCTCATCAAAGCCAACATCCCGACACGGGTGGCATTTCAAGTGTCAAGCAAGGTGGACTCGCGCACCATACTCGATCAGATGGGAGCTGAAGCCCTGCTGGGCCAAGGTGACATGCTTTATCTTCCACCCGGTAGCGGTTACCCGCAGCGAGTGCATGGCGCTTTTGTCGCCGACCAGGAAGTACACCGGGTAGTGCAGTATCTCAAGGAACATGGTGAGCCGCGCTATGTGGACGGCGTGCTTGACTCAATCGAAGAAGAAAACGATGCAAGTGAAAGCGGCAGTTCAGTCATGCAGGAAGGCGGCGAAGCTGATCCGCTCTACGATGAAGCGGTTGCGCTGGTACTCAAATCACGCCGCGCTTCGATCTCGCTGGTACAACGGCACCTGCGCATCGGTTATAACCGCGCAGCACGGCTGATCGAGGAAATGGAACGCGCCGGCCTAGTTTCCACCATGCAAAGCAACGGCAACCGCGACGTACTGGCGCCGGCACGCAACGACTAGACAAGCGCGACATTCAAATCGGGTAGGAGGCAGAGTCACCCCTGTCGTCCTCCCAGACCACCGGACGTGCGGTTCCGCATCCGGCGGTTCATTGAACACACTGGAGTCGTCGCGTCATATCGATGAGCGACACCAGACCTAACCGATCAAAATAGAGCTTCGGGAAGGCTTGGTTCATGTGGCTTGCGCCACTGTTCCACCACGCTTCCCGTTGGTTGAAGGCCGAGCGAAACGCCCGCTCTTCCTTCAATCCCGCCTTCATTAGGTTCATGGCGCGAGTATAAGGGCGTTTCCACTGTCGCCATAGAATGCAGCGTAGTTTGTGCCTGAGCCAGCCGTCCAACTCTTCCAGTACCTTCTTGGTTTCGGTTAGCCTGAAATAGGCCATCCAAGCCACGAAGAATCGGCGTGAGCTCTCGGTGATGACTGTCGTCAGGCTGCACCCTCTCGCGCCTTTGAGCATTTCACGGATTTTATCTTCCAGCCGCTTGCGGCTGGTCGGCGCTATCCTAGTCTTGGGGCTTTGTGCCGCGTCAGGCTGTACCCCAGAAACCTCCTCTCCTACGGACGCGCTACCGCGCTCTTGGCCACATTGACCTTGAGTTTGAGCCGTGTCCGACAGAAACCGGGTGATGCTCGCCATGCCCCCCCGCCACTTTTCTTTTGACGTAAATGTTGCAGTCGTCCGCATACCGGCAGAAGGCATGACCCCGGCGTTCCAGTTCCCGATCCAGTTCCGTCAGCAGGATATTCGATAGCAGCGGACTGAGCGGCCCACCTTGCGGCGTGCCTTCCGTCCTCGGGGAGATGATCCCTTCTGCCATCATGCCCGCTTCCAAATACCGGCGGACGAGGCGATGTACTCGGCCATCCTCGATCTTCTTCGAGAGCATCGAAGTCAGTAGGCCGTGGTTAACATGGTCAAAGAACTTTTCCAAATCCATGTCCACCACCACCCTGCGGCCTGCGGCGACATACTGCCAGGTCGCCTCATATCCGCTTCCTGTTCGTCAGGCCAGCGCTTTGCCTTCGGCTTCCTCCAGATTCACAGTCGCCTGCAACACCCTTGCCGTTCGGCTAACTCTTCCCCTTGCAGGGTGAGTAGAGGACTTTCACCTCCAAGTGAGTGCGCCCTGCCGGGCGCACCAATAAAAAACGGCCATCGGAATCCGATAGCCGTTTGCTTCTGAACAGAAGCACTCAGATTGGGTTTTTCTGTTTCTCTGTAAGCTTTTCCTTCCATGTGTCAGGAAGTTTCTGCACCCAGCCATTGTAGACATTGGGGATAGCCAGTACTCCATTGCCGCCAAAACCGGCCAAGCCGCTGATAGTGTCATCTTTTGGAGTGCTAGCACTAGCCACTAGCGAGATCCTGCCGACTATTGCAGCGTCAGACAGATTGCCATCTCCATTCGGATCTACATCGACCACGATAAGATTATTGGCGAATTTGCTTGTGACATAAGCGTAGTAGCCCCCTCCTTGTTTGGCACCGAAATTCGCGCCATGGCAGCCGGGGCCGCAGGGCAGCATCTTGACGATGGTGTCGGTGGCTGTATCGATGATCAGGATCATGCCGCCGGTATTAGCCAGCACGACTGCCTTGCCATCTGGCGAGACCGGGGTCTGGATTGGGAGTATGCCTACGGTTCCATCCCCACCTATCGCTCCGCTGACCGGGTTATAGTTAGCGATCAGGTTGATGGTCTTAATTAAGGATCCAGTGTTGCCATTAAGCACACTGAGACTGTGTTGCAGCAAGTTGGATGCGTAAACCTTACTGGAATCCGGCATCATACCGATGGCGATGGGGTGAGCACCAGGAATAGTCCCTGTTGCCGCCCTATTAATGACGACACCCTCGGTATCATAAACACCTACGTCTCCCGTGTTAATGTTGGGAGTGACGATCCTGCTTCCATCTGCGCTGATCCAGTGACCGTGTGGATTGGTGGAAGCTTGACCATGACCCTGTGTTGGCATCATCTTGCTGACTTTTGTCGTTCCGGCCAGGATGATTGACATCCCGTCTTCACCGTTGTTGCTTACGATGATATCGCCGGTTAGGGGATTGGTCATGACGTGCGCCGGCGCATCGCCCACCTGGATATTCTTGATCATCGCCCCCGATTTCTTGTTGATCATGGTCAGCTTGTT
>JAYUYT010000007.1:0-7843 GCA_043752345.1 Nitrosospira sp. | reverse complement strand
CTTAAACCCAATCATATCAAGGCTCCCAGCTCAATTAGACATGCAAAATTATAACATTCTCAGCATCAAAATTCGACAGGGTTTTTCAACACAATTGGCACAACAACGTCATTCACGAAAGACCGGGTTCGAGAGGCTGGAAAGTGTCTAGTAAATCAGGAGCGGCCCGCCCTCACCCAAGCCCGGTTCAGCGTATCCCGCAGTACCCGCACAATCTCGCTTCAGGATGATTAACGCCTGTAAACCACCTCGGGGCCCGTTCCGGAGGGTACTTTCGCGCATGGCACCAGCCGATTCCGGGAACTACGCGGCATTTTTCCCTGCAAGAAAGAATAAGGCTGCATTCGGACGCGAATATTTTTTGTCAGAAATCCTAAAGTTTCCCAAATCCAGATCGCAATACAATAAGTGGTAGTTGCGACTCCCCCCTGAGTACCTGACCACAGCAAGGCGCCGGATCCTCCCTTCCCTGGCGCCTTGTTTTTTTATTCAATACATGTGGAGCCCGGTTGACGTTTCAATGCCATCACCGCCTGTGGCCACCCCGCTCCCCGGAAAGACTTATTCAGAAACTCCATAGGTAGTAAAATAGCAATCGATATACTCAACTGGAGCTATGCGGCATGACCGGCCCCGAGGGAAAAACGGACGATGGCCAGGAAGAACGGCTGTGCTATACGGCACTGGAAAGCCGCTTCCAGGAGCTAACCGCTTATATTGAGGCAATCGGCCAGTTGGCAATGGTTTCCGTCGCCGATCGCAACGGGTGCATCCTTCAAGTCAACGCTAAATTCTGCGAAGTCTGCGGCTACACCGAACAAGAATTGATCGGCCAGGATCATCGTATTCTCAATTCCGGTATGCACTCCGAAGCTTTCTTCGCCGACATGTGGACGACCATCTTGCGTGGCGATATCTGGCACCGGGAAATTTGCAACCGCAGCAAAAATGGTCATCTCTACTGGGTGGACTCGACCATCGTGCCACTCAAAGATAACGACGGGCAAGTTGTCAGTTACCTCTCAGCTAGGATTGATGTCAGCGCGCGCAAACAGAAGGAGATAGCGCTACGCGAGCGATTGAAGGAGATCACCTGTCTCTACGCGATCCGTCGTGGCATAGGACAGGGTTTGCCGGCGAGCGAGGTTTACCAGCAGGTCGTTACGCATCTAACGGGAGCGATGCAGTTTCCGGAGATTGCTACTGCCGTACTCGAACTTGATGGCAGGCGCATCAATTCCGGAAATTATAGCCCGGATCTTGTGCACGGACTGCAGGCGCAAATCATGGTCGATGGTAAGATTCGCGGCCAGTTGCAGGTGTTCTATCATGAAAATAAACCCTTCCTGCTGCCGGCAGAACAGGATCTCGTCGAAGCCATCACGGATGATCTGGGGAAGTGGCTTGAGCGCATGCAGGCCGAGGCTGCAAGGAAGGAGAATGAGGCCTTGATCTGGCAGCAAGCCAACTTTGATCCACTGACCAATCTGCCCAACCGTCGCATGTTCCATGACCGGCTCGAACAGGAAATGAAGAAATCCAACCGCTCCGGCCTGCCGCTGGCACTGCTGCTGCTCGATCTCGACCACTTCAAACAGATCAACGATACCTACGGCCACGCCATAGGTGACAGATTGCTCCAGGATGCAGCACAACGCTTGGGCAGCTGCATGGGCGAGTCCAATACCGTGGCACGTTTGGGTGGAGATGAATTTGTCGTTATCCTGGGCGAGCTGAACGATCCCAATATCGTCGAACGTATCAGTCAGGATGCCCTGCACAAGCTGGCCGAGCCATTCCAGCTGAAAAACGAAGTAGCCTATGTATCGACTAGTATCGGTATCGCGTTCTATCCAACAGATGCCACCGACTCCAGCATATTGCTCAAGAGCGCCGATCAGGCCATGTATGCCGCCAAGAACCAGGGACGCAACCGTCACAGCTATTTCACGCCATCCCTGCAGCAAGCCGCGCATGCCCGGTGGCAGCTGGTCAACGATCTGCGCGGAGCCTTGGCCGGTGACCAGTTCCAGGTGTATTACCAGCCCATCATGGAACTCTCGACCGGAGTCATCCATAAAGCGGAAGCGCTGATACGCTGGCAACACCCAACGCGCGGGCTGGTCGATCCTGCTGAATTCATTCCCATCGCTGAAGACACCGGTATGATCGTCGACATCGGCAACTGGGTATTCCGCAAAGCGGCCAGCCAGGCAGCAATGTGGCGTGCATCGCATCACGCAGAATTTCAGATCAGCGTCAACCGCTCACCCGTGCAATTCCATAGCGATAATAATATCCAGGCATGGTCCGATTATCTACAAGAACTTGGCCTGCCCGGACAAAGCATTGTGGTGGAGATTACCGAGGGATTGCTACTCGATACCAACACCGTCACCAACCAGTTGCTCGCCTTCCGCGATGCGGGGATACAAGTATCACTCGACGATTTCGGTACCGGTTATTCAGCGCTCGCCTACCTCAAGAAGTTTGACATCGATTATCTCAAGATCGACCGGTCGTTTATCCATAATCTGGCCCCGGGTTCCAACGATATGGCGCTATGTGAAGCCATCATCGTGATGGCGCATAAACTTGGCCTGAGAGTGATTGCCGAAGGGGTAAAGACCATAGAGCAACGCGATCTGCTGGCTGCTGCCGGCTGTGACTACGGTCAGGGCTATCTATTCTCAGAACCAGTACCAGCTGAGCAGCTCGAGACCTTGCTGCAAACCGCACGTCAATCAGCCTGAACCCGCAATGAAGAGAATACTGGTTCCATTGCTTGTGTTCGTCAGCATGATGGTAGGTCTGACTGGCAGTGCTCACGCCCAACTCGTACGGACTTTCCCTCCAGACAGCAAACTGGGCGAACTCATGGCGATGAGATATCCTGAAGTCAGGATCAGCGACCGGACCATGTACTTGAGCGCAGGTGGACAGATTCGCGGCAAAGACAATCTGATTATTTTGCCGACGATGCTCAACGAGTCCGGTCCGATCCGTTACCAGATGGATATCATGGGCAACGTGCACCGTATCTGGCTGCTGACTCCGGCAGAAGCCGCCCAAGCGAAAGAAGAAGAAAAATCCAGGCAGAAGCAGTAATTCTTGTCACCGCCCCATCACAATACTTTTGCAATAATCGTGGCCAAAAAACTTTACATCAAAACTTTCGGTTGCCAAATGAACGAGTACGATTCGGACAAAATGGCGCAGGTACTGCATGCCGCACACGGTATGGAGCAGACCGATAATCCCGACGCGGCTGATGTGATTCTGTTCAATACCTGTTCGGTGCGCGAGAAAGCCCAGGAAAAGGTATTTCATGATCTGGGGCGCATCAGGCATCTGAAAGAAACCAATCCCGATCTGCTCATAGGTGTCGGTGGTTGCGTCGCTAGCCAGGAAGGCGCAGCGATCGTGAAACGTGCGCCCTATGTGGATCTTGTATTTGGACCGCAAACCCTGCATCGGCTGCCACAACTGATCGCGGCGCGCCAGACTACCGGCCGGCCGCAGGTCGACATTTCCTTTCCCGAAATTGAGAAATTTGATTACCTGCCACAAGTACTGGCACGTGCCGAAAATGGTACGGGGAACGTGAGCGCTTTCGTTTCCATCATGGAAGGTTGCAGCAAATATTGCAGCTTCTGCGTGGTTCCGTACACACGCGGCGAGGAGGTCTCGCGTCCGCTGAGCGACGTGCTGGCGGAAATTGCGGGGTTGGTGCAGCAGGGCATCAAAGAAGTGACGCTGCTGGGGCAGAACGTCAATGCCTATCGCGGTGTTATGAATGTCGGGGACGATAGCGACACGGCAGATCTGGCGCTGTTGCTTGAATGCATCAACGAAATTCCCGGCATTGAACGCATCCGCTACACCACTTCGCATCCCAGAGAAGTCACCGCACGCCTGATTGAGACTTATGCAACATTACCCAAACTGGTCAGCCACTTGCATTTACCGGTGCAATCCGGCTCTGATCGGATATTGGCAGCGATGAAGCGTGGCTACACTGCGCTGGAATATAAATCCATCGTCCGCAAATTACATGCCGTGCGCCCTGATATTTCGCTCACGTCCGATTTCATCATCGGTTTCCCCGGCGAAACCGAAGCTGATTTCGAAGCCACTATGAAACTGATTGGAGAAGTGAATTTTGATGACTCCTTCAGTTTCATTTACAGCCCGCGCCCTGGCACACCCGCTGCCGAATTGCCTGACAGCACTCCCCACGAAATAAAACTGGAACGACTGCACCGCCTGCAAACAAAAGTTGCACAGCAAACGCAAGCCATCAGCCAGAGCATGGTCGGCACGATACAGCGAGTTCTGGTGGAAGGCCCGTCCAAAAGAAACCCTAGTGAATTTTACGGGCGCACCGACAGCAACCGTACAGTGAATTTTGCCGGCCACCCCGACTGTGCCAGTCATTTCATAAATGTAAGAATTACCGCAACCCTGGCACACTCATTGCGTGGTGAAATAGTGCAGGATGGCTGTTAAGGAACTTCTTGCAAAGTACGTCCGTCACTGCGAAAATTGAAACTACATAACCGTTCTAACGTACCTTTGAAACCCCAGCCCGTCGAAATTTCTTTCTCGCCAACCGATAACCAACGTCTTGCCAACCTGTGTGGGGCGCTGGATGAAAACCTCAAGCAAATCGAAACTGCACTGGATGTCACCATCGCACGCCGTGGGGAGCATTTCAATCTACGTGGCAGATCAGCCCAGACCAGGCTCGCGGCGGAGGTGCTGCGCAATTTCTATAATCAGGCACAACATCACCTGAGCATTGAGCAAGTGCAATTGGGCCTAATCGAGATGATGAATTCACGACACTCGCCAAAACATGCCGCAGCCGATGCTGCAGTGAAAGATGTAGCGGTGCCGGTACTGAGTACCCGCCGCAGTGATTTGCACGGTCGGACGCCTCGCCAAGTGCAATATCTGCAGCAAATTCAGCAGCACGATATCACCTTTGCCATCGGTCCTGCGGGTACCGGTAAAACCTATCTTGCTGTAGCCAGCGCAGTAGATGCACTGGAACGAGACACGGTCGCACGCATTGTGCTAGTGCGGCCGGCGGTGGAAGCCGGTGAGCGGCTGGGTTTTCTCCCGGGCGACATGGCGCAGAAGGTGGACCCTTATTTGCGCCCTCTCTACGATGCGCTCTACGACCTGATGGGATTCGACAAGACCGGCAAGCAATTCGAGCGCAGCGCAATTGAGATTGCGCCGCTGGCTTTTATGCGCGGACGCACGCTGAACCAGTCGTTCATCATTCTTGATGAAGCGCAGAACACCACGCCGGAGCAGATGAAAATGTTCCTGACCCGGATTGGTTTTGGCTCCAAAGCAGTGGTAACAGGCGATGTAACCCAGATCGATCTGGCCAAGCACCAGAAAAGCGGTCTGGTGGAAGCCAAACTGGTGCTGGAGGAAGTGCGTGGCATTGCCTTCACTCATTTTGAGTCTGAGGATGTGGTGCGGCATCCGCTGGTGCAAAGGATCGTTAACGCCTACGAGAACTATGAAAAATAGGGGGAAAGCTTCCGGGCTTGCCGAAGAATTCTCCCATACGAGAACAAAACTGAGACTGGTGGTGCAGTATGCAATTGGCACCACAACCCATGCCTTGGAAGTCCCCACCCGACCACAATTTCGCAAATGGGTCAAAGCGGCGCTGACACGGGATGCGGAAATCGTACTGCGTATCGTGGATGAGGCTGAAGCCCGTAACCTCAACCGGAACTTTCGTGGTAAGGATTATGCCACCAACGTGCTGACCTTCGTCTACCGTGATGCTCAGCCGCTATCTGGTGATATTGTGCTATGTGCGCCAGTAGTGGAGAAAGAAGCAGAACAGCAGCACAAGAATCTGACGGCGCATTATGCCCACCTTGCATTACATGGAGTCTTGCACCTGCAGGGCTGGGACCATGCAAATGAAACTGATGCGGTAGCAATGGAGCGACTGGAATCGGCAATCGTCACGAAACTCGGATACGATGATCCCTATCAGGAACAATAATCCATAACCAATTTTTCTCCCACCTACGAACTGGCATATCAATATGAGTAAGCCCTTACCCAAACCCGGTTGGCTTGAACGCTTGAGTACGCTGCTGCTGCGCGAACCGGGCGATCGCGAACAATTGGTGGCATTGCTGCATTCTGCGTATGAACACGATCTGCTTGATTCCGACGCTTTGAGCATGATCGAGGGTGTAATGCAGGTCTCTGAAATGCAGGCGCGCGACATCATGGTGCCGCGCTCGCAAATGGATGTGATTGACATCAATGAAACACCGGATAGATTCATTCCGCTAATGATCGAGACCGCCCACTCGCGTTTTCCCGTCACCGAGAATGATAAAAACAATGTGATCGGCATTCTGCTGGCGAAGGATCTGCTGCGCTACTATGCCGGCGAGGAGGAATTCAACGTGCGCGAGATGCTGCGCCCGGCAGTATTCATCCCTGAATCCAAACGACTCAATGTTCTGCTCAAGGATTTTCGCAGCAACCGCAACCATATGGCCATCGTGGTGGACGAATATGGCAGTGTGGCTGGACTGGTGACCATCGAAGATGTGCTGGAGCAAATCGTCGGTGAAATCGAAGATGAATATGATTTCGACGAGACTGAGGACAACATTGTGCAGGATGCGAGCGGTCATTACCGCATCAAAGCCATCACCGAGATTGCCGACTTCAACCAAACGTTGGGAGCAGAATTTGACGATGAGGATTACGACACCATCGGCGGCCTGGTGCTTAACAAATTTGGCCGGCTACCTAAGCGCGGCGAGTCGGTCATGATCGGTGACTTCAAGTTCACGGTGCTACACGCCGATAGCCGCAGGTTGCATATGCTGCTGGTCGAAAACATCGGGGGAAAGGATTGAACCGTGAGGCCTCAAGAATCGGGAATCAGCCAGCAAAAAATAATCTCCGCTCCAGTTTAATTATTGTTTTTGTTCTCGGCGCGTTTACCGTTCTCGGTTTCGCACCGTTCTATCTTTTTCCCATTCCGGTTATCACGCTTGCACTGCTGCTTCATTTCTGGCGCAAGAGTGCGACGCCATTACAGGCAGCTTGGCTAGGCTTCTGTTTCGGCATGGGATTGTTTAGTGCGGGCGTGACCTGGATTTACGTGAGCCTGCACGATTTCGGTGCGATGTCGATGCCAAGCGCAGTGTTTGCCCTGATCGTGCTCTGTGCCTACCTCTCGTTATTCGCCACACTGACAGGCTGGTTGCTGACGAGGCTACGCATCGCTACACCCGCGGTCTGGTCATTGACTGCTGCTGCGCTGTGGGCATTGTCCGAATGGCTGCGTAGCGTGCTGTTCACCGGTTTCCCCTGGCTGACATTGGGTTATTCACAAGCCCCTGCCAGTCCTCTGGCAGGTTTTGCTCCGCTGGTGGGAGTCTATGGCGTTTCACTGATGCTGATACTGAGCGCCGCGCTCATGTGCCTGTTTGTTGAAAAAGGATTGCGTACCCGGCGCTATGTACTGCCTCTGCTGGCAATATGGGTTGCGGGTTTCGGCTTGCAACAGATTCGCTGGACTGAACCACAGGGTGAGCCAGTAACGGTGAGTTTGTTGCAGGGAAATATCTCGCAGGATCTGAAGTGGCGCCCGGACCAAGTAGCTAATTCGATGGATATTTACGCCGGGCTCGTGCTGGAAAGCAGCAGCCGCCTCATCATCACGCCGGAAATTTCGGTGCCGTTATTTCGCGACGAAGTGCCGTCAGGCTACCTGGCGCAACTTGCCGATCACGCCCGGCAGAATAATGGCGATATTCTTGTCGGCATGGTTGAAACA
>JAYUYT010000006.1:0-18335 GCA_043752345.1 Nitrosospira sp. | reverse complement strand
GGATTTTTCAGTTTTGGTCGAAGAGTTGAAGTCACGTTTTGGTGCGGCGCTAGATAGCGTGATTCTCTATGGATCGTGCCTGCGTTCGCAGGATGCTGCTGACGGGGTTGTGGATTTCTACGTGGTGGTGGACAGCTATAGTAACGCTTACCCGGAACATTACTTGCGCTATCTTAATGCATGGCTGGCGCCGAACGTTTTTTATCTGGAGGTATCCAGGCAGGAAGAGAAGTTCCGCGCCAAATATGCAGTGGTTTCAATGGCGGATTTTGAACAGGGTACTCGCTACTGGTTTCATCCCTATCTGTGGGCGCGTTTTGCTCAACCCACGCGGCTGCTGTATGTGCGCGATGACATTACTCGCCAGCGTATTCACCACGCGCTGGCCCATGCGGTGGTGACATTTCTCGAGTCCAGTATCCCAGCGCTGGGATCATGCGTGGTGAACGCAGAAGAAATCTGGACCAGGGGTTTGGCCCTGACCTATGCGGCAGAACTCCGGGCCGAGCGGGAAACGCGGGCGCGCCAGCTTACCCAGCTTAATTTGGATGACTATACCCGCCTGACAGCGCAGGCGGCACCAGTGCTGACGGGAAAACTGGAGGTTTTGCCGGATGACAATTACCGCTGTCTGGCTGATGCGGCAGAGCAACATCGTTCACTGCGGCACTGGCGGCTGCGCCGCTGGCAGGGACGGTTTCTGTCGGTATTGCGGCTGACGAAAGCGGCATTTACTTTCCGCGATTGCGTAAATTACGCTGCCTGGAAAATCGAACGCCACACCGGAGTGCGTGTCGAGGTTACCCCCATGCTGCGACGCCATCCCGTGCTGTGGGGTTATAAGGTTTTCTGGCAATTGTTGCGGCGCGGTGTGCTACGCTGAGGCCTATCCGGGTTCAAGCGAGCAGTGAGCTCAGGTCGGCCACCGTTTCCACCTGCGGCGGGAATGGATTATCGTCTCCGGCGCGCACCCGACCCAGGAATGCAACGCCGTTAAGCTGCGCGCTCTGATAATCAATCAGCGCATCACCAATCATCAGCACACGCTCAGGGGTGAAGGCATGGGTCGACAGGATGTCCGCGATCAATGCCTGTTTTGATGTGGGGGAGCCGCGTACTTCGGTAAAGTAGGGTGCCAGACCGCGCCGCATGACGATGCTGTTCAGTTCTATTTCCGGTGTGCCGGAGGCGACGAACAAAGGTATGCGCGCTGCTTGCTGACAGATGAATTCGTCAGCGCCGGGCACCGCCTCGCCGGTGACGATGGCTTCGACCACCAGCTCTGAAAACTGCCGATCCAGCTCCTGTTCTTCGTCCGGCGTCAGCGGCGGCTTGCCCAGCAGGTGTTGTTGAAAGTAGTGGAATTTCTGGTAGCGCGACATGCCGCCATGCAGTCTATGGTACTGCACCACTGCCGCTGCCACCGCTTCGCCATGAGGCCGGTAGAGCTCAGCGAAGGCCTGTGTCTTGATATCTCCGGACTCGACCACCACCCCGTCGAAATCGAAGATGATGGCTTGCCAGTTTTCCGTCCTCATGCCCTGTTGTCAGATACTGCTGGCGTGGCATCATCGTCTTCACTGGAATGATGCAGCGCCGTGTGGATGTCCCTGAGGCAGTCGAGCAAACCTTGGCCCAGATCGACATGTTCGTTGAGCACCAGTTTTCGGCCAACACGCGGTTGGAACGCGTAGGGCGTTATTTCGTAATGGTGTACCGCATTGGCTTCATCAAAATGCAGCTCCACCTGCCACGGCATGATTTCCGAGATCATGGTCATGACTTCCTTGATGCGTAACCGTTCCTGTCCAGTCAGTATCAGATGACGGTTGGCAAACTCGGGTGCCAGCACTTGCACACTCATGCGCGCCGCATCCTCGACATGAATGTACTCGCGGATCGCCTCGCCACTGCCCTGATAAGTGATCGAATGCCGTTCCACTGCCTCGTGCAGCATGCGGTAGATACCATTGCGGGTATCGGCGCGCCTGCCATACAGAGAGCCATAGCGCAAAATACTGTAGTTCAGTCCATAGCGCTCGTGATAGGTTTCGATAAAGCGCTCCGCCGCCTGCTTACTGGCGCGGTAGAAAGAGCCGGACTCAGAGTAGACGTAAATAGTGCTGGCAAAGACGAAACGGCTGGCGCCGGCAAGGCGGGCTGCTTCCAGTACGTGCATATTGCCCAGGACATTGATGGTTGCAGTGGCCAGCGGGTTGTTGTGGGCTTCATCAATGTCGGCGATGGCGGCAAAATTGTAGACTACGCTGGCACCACTGGCCGCTTTTACCACTTGCTCGAGGTCCATGATGTCACCGATGATCATTTCCTGGTCGGGGCTACGGTAAGGTGAGGGGCTGCGATCAAACAGGCGCACCCGGTAGCCGGCAGCCGACAGCGCATCAGCTACATGACTGCCAAGAAAGCCGCTGGCACCGAATACAACAGCAATTTTGTCAGATATCATTGTTTATGCATTCTCCATTAAACCTGCCTTGATCAACCCCTGCAGCAAATTCTCCGCAGCCTCTATTTCCATGCGTTGGCGCGACTCTCTGGCAAGGGAACCGATGTGAGAGGTCAGAATTATGTTGTCACATTTAAGCAGCGGACCGCGATAGGGTTCCTGCTCGAAAACGTCGAGTGCGGCCATAGCCAGTTTTCCGGAAGCCAGTGCTTCACCCAGCGCGGTCTCGTCGACAAGACCGCCGCGCGCGGCATTGATCACCACGGCTCCCGGCTGCATGCGCGCAAACGCCGCAGCGTCCAGCAAGTGGTGGGTGCCGCTGCCATAGGGCAGGTGCAGGCTGATGACGTTCGCTTGCGTCAGCAATTTTTCCAGCGGCAGCAATATTATTCCGTCGGGTGACTGAGTTATATAAGGATCATGCGCCACGACTTCAGCGCCGAAGGCCTGGCACAGGCGGGCAACACGCCGGCCGATGTGTCCCAAGCCAACGATGCCGACCACTTGGGCGGCGAGCAATTGGCCCTGCATCCGTGGCCACTCGCCTGCGCGCAACTGCCGGTCGGTCTGGCATATCCGTCTCAGCGCGGCCAATATCAAACCCAGCGTGAGTTCTGCAACCGCCTGGGACGGAGCCTCCGGCGTATTGGAGACGGCAATATTGCGCCGCTGTGCCGCTGCCAGATCAACACTGTCCAGGCCTGCGCCGCAGCGTGCTACCACCCGCAGGCTGCTGGCGGATGCGAATACGTTTTCAGTCAATGGTTCTATGCCGGCGATCATGCCGACAGTATCGGTGCCCAGTAATCCGCTGATCTCTTCTTCGGTGAGTTTTCGTCTGTGGCTGTTGCTGACAATCTGCATCCCCGCTTTCAGCAGACGCTGGAGCGGAGGATTGTTGTCCACATCGAACGAGGAGGTGGAGATGACAAGCTTGCTCACAGGTTTGCCCTGATGTTTTGCATATGGCTGCGACAGAGGGAATCGAGGATGCGGATGTCCAGGCCATAACCGAGAAAGTTGAAGCCAGCGGCAATGCGCCGTTGCAATTCATCCTGATCCGGTTCGATCACATGAATACCGCCCGGCTTGCCCGAACGCTGTCCGGCTTCCAGTACCCGTGCTATCGCGGACTGCACGTCCGGGTGATCGAGTTCGCCGGGCCGCCCCATGGAACCGGATAAATCGTAAGGACCGATGATATAGGCGTCGATCCCGTCAACAGCGAGTATCTCATCAATGGCCTTGACCGCATCCACATGTTCGATCATGGCCACAATGACGGCGTTATCTTCCAGCCAGCCCCGGTATTGCTGGAACCGCGCGCCATAACCTTGGGCGCGGGCCAGGCCAACCCCGCGCTGGCCGCGGGGCGGGTAATAGACCGATTGCACGGCTGTTTTGGCATCATCAGCAGACTTGACCATCGGCACCATGACGCCGGTTGCGCCCGCATCCATGACCCGTTTGATCTGGTCAGGGTGGTTCGAAGTCAGCCGCACAATGGCCGGACACTGTTGCCCGTCAAGCACCTGGATCAGGGTTTGAATTTCGCTCAACTCCAGCACGCTGTGTTCCATATCCAGCACCAGCCAGTCAAACCCGGCGGCGGCCATGATTTCGGCTATCGCCGGGTGCCCCAGCGTGATCCACGAGCCTATGGTCAACTCACCCTGGGACAGTTTCGATTTCAATTGCATGAACATTCCTTAATAAAGATTGCCGCAATGTGCCTCTAGCAGGCGGCGCCTGATTTCAATAGGAGGCGAGCAGGGGATCTGTTGCCATCAGTCCGGCTACCCGCGCCAGATCAGCCTCGGTGTCCACCGCCTGGGTATCAAACCCGGTTTCCACCATTTTCACCCGGTAGCCATGCTCCAGCAGTCGCAGCATGTCTACCGATTCCAGCCGTTCCAATGGCGTCGACGGCAAGCCGGTGTAGTCGAACAAGGTGGCGCGCCGGAATGGGATGATGCATACCTGTTTGTAAGCCAGGGTCTGGGCGAAACCTGATTTGGCCAGCATTGGGATCGGTTGCCGTGACATATAAAGCGCATCGCCTTGTTGATTCATTACCACCTTAATGGTGTTGACGTCGTAGAAATCAACTTCGTTTTCGATGCGGCGCACCAGATTCACACATCCCAGTTGCGGATCGTCACGAAATGGCGCTACCGCTGCATCGATCATCTCCGGACGCGTCATCGGTTCGTCACCCTGCACCATGACGATGAGCTCCGCATCAATCCCGGCGACTGCTTCGGCAACGCGATCGCTGGCGCGCTCATGCGTATCGGCAGTCATGATCACGGCGGCACCGAAACTCTGCGCTGCCTGACGGATTTCCTCATCGCAAGTAGCAATATAAGTGGCGTCAAGCGCATGGCTCAGGGTAACGCGCTTGTAGATATGTTCCAGCATGGTGCGCCCCAGCAGCTTTGCAAGCGGTTTGCCCGGGAAACGCGACGAGCCCATGCGTGCCGGTATCACAGCGATTGTTTTCATTGGCAATTTATGTTCTATTGGTGTTTATCGATTGATCGGTGCTTTGCCCTTGATTATTGGTTATTCAATCCAATAATGAGGGTTGGAAATATGTATTCTGAGGATGCATCTATCCCACAAACGCTATCCTACCACCAGCGGGGATACTCTGCGAGAAACTGGAACGGTTTATATTGTTCCCTAGTCCGTCGCTACGGGGTTGCAGAGCAGTAGCCAGACTGGCAATTGCACCCCTCCCGGTGTACAATTGCGCGCGTTTTCACCCCCCTGAGTCCAGTTCTGGAATATTCAATAAAATGATCGATGCGGTGTTCATCTCTAATCCCTCAAGAATAAGGGTATGAAAGCTCTTTTCTTTCTGCGTCACTATAACGATGTAGATCACATTACCCCGGTCATCTCCAAATGGGTCGATTCCGGCCATAGCTGCGATGTCGTCCTGATTGGTTTCGAGTATTTCCGCAACGATTTCCGTATCGAATTTCTGAAGAAACTGCCAGGCGTACGCGTGGCGCACATTCAGGAGCTGCTACCGCTGTCCGAGTTCATCAGGTGGCGGGCGCAGATGCTGCTGTTGATTCGCGGTTTGCGGCTGCCGCTGCTGGGCCCGATCGTCAATGCAGTAGCCCAGTTTTATGATGCCAAACGGCGCGAGCCGATCTGGCGCCGCACCACCCAGCGCTTGCTGACACGTACTTTCGCGGGGGCTGACGGAGGCGTGGTGGCGTTTGATTGGGTTGAAAGAAATTCGACCATCAGCGTGGAGTGGGTCGAAATCGTGGTATCGATGGCGCATGCTGCAGGTCTCGGCATCGTGTCGCTGCCACACGGTGACAGTCCTCACGCCAGTCAACTGATACGGCGCAATGAGTTGAAGCTCGGGCCCGATGCACTGTTTTCCGCCGGACGCATGTTTGACAGACTGGTGGTGCCGAACGAATTATGCGCCGGGCGCTTCCGCCCGTTCATGGACAACCAGAAAATCGCCGTGCTGGGTTCGCCGCGCTACTGCGACGAATGGCTGGCCAAACTCGCCACGTTGTTGCCACCTTCACCGCTGCCCCGCTCCGACAGCCGGCTCAAAGTGCTGATGTTTCTGAGAAAGAGCAATTTCACGACATTCTGGGAGGAAGTCGGTTATGTGGTGCAGTTGATCGCTTCTTTCCCCGGCGTGGAACTGATGATCAAACCACATACGCGCGGCGGTTGGCAGCAAACCCTGACCAGGGATTCCTCATTGCGGCGCCTGCCGAACGTAAGCGTGGCGGGTGGCGGCATTCATTCCGCTCATTTATTGGACTGGGCAGATGTCATTGTCGACCTTGCCACCTCGGTTTCGTTTGAGGCAGTCAAGGAGGGCAAGCCCGTGCTGGCAGCCGACTATCTGATTGCAGGACGTTCCACGGTGGCTCATTACATGCCCGAGACAGAGTTGCGCTGTCGGGACGATGTGTATGAAAAGATTGATGGGCTTCTGCGCAACGGCTGTGGTTCCTTCTATGTCGAGGAACATCGGCAACGCTTCATCGACGAAATGCTCCATGTCGGAGGGCCGGACGTATTGCCGCGTTTTGTGGCTTTGCTGGAGTCACAGGTACGGACAAAACCCGTAGCGGATCAGGTTCAGCAGAGGGATCGTATCCCGGCTGAAGAATCAGTGGAAGATGCGGAACAGACAACGGCGTTTGCGGAAATTCAGAACCCCGGACAAGCTCGCTTGCCAACTGAGTTGCCAACCGGATCACCAGTTGAGTCGTCTGCCAAGTTACCAGCCGAAATAAATGAATCGGCAATGCCGTCCGTCGACGTGGTGATCCCGGTCTACAACGCGCCTGAGTTGACGCGGCGCTGCATTGACTCCATCGTTGCCTGCCTAGGTCACTCCATCAGATATATTTATGTCCAGGACGACGCCTCCGACCCCGAGACGCGCGAGATGCTCGATCAGTTGCCGTATGAATGCGTACGTGTCTATCACGCACCGAAGAACCAGGGTTTCGGTTTGTCGGTGAATGAGGCAGTCGGACGCTCCGACGCGGCCTACGTGCTGGTGCTCAATTCCGATACCGAAGCGAGCGATGATTTTCTGCCGCCGTTGTGTGCCGCGATGGCAGCCGATCCGAAGCTGGCGGTCATCATCCCTTCCGGCAACTACTACGCCACCTATGACCTCAACCAGTATCCGCGGCAGCCGGGCGGCTATATCCTGACGCACCGCTTGCGTGGCTACGCGTTTCTGATCCGGCGCGATGTGTTCCAGAAAATCGGCGGTTTTGATCCGGTGTTCGGCCGTGGCTATTACGAGGATATCGACCTTGGTCGCCGGCTCGACCTGCTTGGCTGGCGCATCGGTGTGCATCCCACTGCAAGCATTTATCACAAGGGCGGCGGCTCGTTTGGCCGCAGCTTGTCTTATCTGGAACTGGTGCGGCACAACCGCAACCTTTATTTCGCACGCTACCCCAATGCGCGGCGCAACATTTTGCTATTCTCGGCCCGCCGCTCGCTGGAGGATCTTCCATCGGATCTTCTTGATGCGATCGAGATTGTGTTTCGCGAAGGTGGGTGCGTCCATTGGCTCACGCGCAAACCTGTCCCCCAGCTTTTTTGTTTGCATATGCCCAATCGATCCATGAGCCTAGGTGTGGTGATCAGGCTTTCGCTGCACGGCTGGTTGCGCCCGGACAAGCGTGTCTCCGAAATATGGCTGCTGCCCGATGTTCCGGGCCCACTACGCGCATCGCTTGTTTTCTGGGGCCGTGCGAACGGGATCAAGGTACTCTCGTGGGACGACGAGGCTGCGGCAGCGTAAATTTGAGGGTTAAGAAACCGCCTATACGGACGTTTTCTGGAGATCAAACGATGAGGAGCGACTAGCCTATCTAACATTTTTCCTCATAATTGCTTCAAAAGCTCTCTTAGAAGAGAGTCCATCCCTATAGGTGTGAAAACGGCCTGTCAATTCGTCGTATTTACAAAAATCATAGTCGCCCCGGATTAAGTCACCAATAAGATTTCCCCAGTCCCTATATATAATTGATGGACATATCTCCGAATAGTCATAATACATAGAGCGATCATTTAGCAGATATGAATCAATATCAAATGCTGCCATATAAATGGGCTTTCCTGTTAGCAAGAAATCAAAAACAATACTCGAATAATCGGTAACTAGTGCATCGTAATGCGCTAATGATGGGTAGATATCATTGCCCTCGTCCACGAGACTTATGTTGCTGCACTGCTTGATCAATTCAGCGTCAATTTGTGACAGTGCCTGCACAGGGTGGAGTTTTATTTCAAACTGGATACCGGCCTGTCTAAATAAATTATCATAAGCTTGATAATTGAAACCTGTCTTTGACAATAGTGGGAATTCGGAACCAGGTCTCCCCCGGAAAGTTGGCATATAGATAACACGGTTTAACTTTTTACGGGTACCTATACCGGTGTGGTCCAAATCCTGCATCGGATTGAAAAACACGTCATTACGTGGAGCGCCAGTTATTACAATCTCATCATTCTTGACATTAAAGGCGCTACGGAAGATATTGCTGTGTTCCGTGCCTGTAGCTAGAATCAAGTCATAGCGGTCTACACGATAAGAAAAGATTCTCTGTGAAATTTTTTGCAGGAGTTTTTTGTGCTTTGATTTTTTTTCGTTGTCGCGGCCAATTTTCTTAAGGGGAATTCCGTGAAATGCCTGAACACGAAGGACCCTTGATGCAATGAGGCATGCAGTAAATTCGGAATAAACATTGTGTGTAAAAACAACAACCCCACACCTAAGCTGCAACCAGCACCCTTTCAAACTAGCAAAATATACAACAGGGAGCCCTTCTTTCTTCATACGCTTAAAAAGACTAATATCTTTTGTCAGCCAAACCGCATTAATCCCAGATTGTTTTAACGAGTATAAAAATATGTATTTTGGATTATCAGAATATTTTTCGCCGAACCATGCACTAAAAAGCCAGATTTCCTTTCGTCTGGGGAAAATGTTGGCAAGGAAATAGGGCACATTTAAAAGAAAATTCAGAAACTGACGTGATATATTGCTCAAATAGAATATGGGTCCCCCTTTGTTTGTCGCCTTCCAATGGGTGAACAGTTTCATGCTATTAACTTCCCTTTCGAGATAAAGTCAAAAGTGGTGTACAGTCGGTCGGTAGTGTATTGCATCAGGCAGTGAGTTTGGCTAGACTGGAAAATTATGTCCTGTACCGCTTCGCTATCCTTGGAGGCAATACCCTTCAGTGACAGCTTGATCTTCCAGGAAAGATTCTGCCAGACAGCTCTACTCTTGAATGGGAGCTTACAAAGTAACTCTGGAAATATAACGATTTTATCGTGGGATTGTTCTGGTGAGGTCGAGATTTAACGCCGTCTCGCAATCACTCTGATCAGACATGGATCCTCCGTTGGAGTTTTTGCAAAACCCTGTGCCTCTTCAAAATATTCAATCTCAAAATTATTTTCCAGCTTATCCTTCAAGGTAAGGGGATTGATAAATCTTCTGTAATGCGAAGTAACGAATTCATGCAATCCAACTTCTTTTCCCTGGCCACATAGACTATCCCGAATTGATCGAGCTTCAATAAATAGATATCTAAGATTAAGCCCGCTATTCAAGTGAAGAAACAGCTTATTCTCCTCTTCGTAGTTGATGGCATGCAAAGTAAATCTCGAGTATATCGAGTATCCCCCATCAGTGAGTGAGTCGTAATCACAGGTGCTGAAATCCTTTTGGCAAAATAACGCATTTAGTCCAAGCGTGTTTTTCTTGGTTTCATTTTTTGCTATCGCAATTTCACACTGATCGATTCCAGTACATGGAATCGATTGGCTTGAAAAGAACAACGTGTCGCGTCCATTCCCGCAACCAATATCAAAAATTCTACCATGCTCTTCATGGTGTCTCTCGGCACAGAATCGGGCAAAGTCACTAGGTTGCTCGTCTGGTTCTTGTTCAGCGTAATATTTTTCCCAATATTCCTTATCCATGCTTCCGCTCTCAATGAAAAATACTTAAAGTTTACTGTGTTCTTGTATTCCG
Organism: Nitrosospira sp.; assembly: GCA_043752345.1. GTDB lineage: Bacteria > Pseudomonadota > Gammaproteobacteria > Burkholderiales > Nitrosomonadaceae > VFJL01. Next base: position 8,307 of record JAYUYT010000006.1, on the reverse strand, counting down.
TATTACTTAACACGGCCATTATGCCGCATCCTTCAATTGTGCCGCAAACCGGTTTTGCTCGAACCGCATCAGGTTGACACCATCTCAAACCAAATGTCGTATAACCTGCCCATCCTCGACGATCCTCACAGGCTTTCGGTTAGCGTATTACCTCGGTATTTTACTTCTCCTTAGTCTAAAGATGGGGATCTACGGACGCTCAATGGGGGATTTCAGATCACCAGATGGTGTTGGACTGAATTCTTCATTTTAGCAGGCAGTTGGAATTCCCGGATTTGGAAAAAGTTGCACTTCATCGTCGAATCTACGAAACTGCACGAACCTGATTTGGTTCGTGCCTAACAACAGCGCAATAACAGTGAGATAACAGCAAGCATGGTTACATTTTTAAAAGATATTTTGTCAGTTTTTCTGGTAGCACTTTATGGGTTAAAGGGCGGATACACCAAGGTGAACGTGAGAGGTCAGCCGATCCGCGTTGCTGTGGATCATTGGCGGACTCTGATGCGGGCAAAAACCTATTCCATTAAGGAACCGGATACGCTGGATTGGCTCGACAGCTTCGAATCCGACTCGTGTTATTTTGATCTGGGTGCAAATATTGGCCAGTACTCGCTGTATCCCGCGAAGAAATATGGCGACAAGGTGCGAGTGTATGCCTTTGAGCCGCAGGGTCTCAACTACTATTCGCTGAACAGGAACATCTATTTAAACAAGCTTGAAAAGAATATCACAGCTTATTGTGTCGCTGTATCCGGGCAGAGCGGATTTTCCCAATTATATATTCCCAAATTCATTCCCGGCGGGAACCGTTCCCAGTTTGGCAAAGAAGATCTTAAGAACATGAAAAGACCGGCCAGCCATATTCAAGGCATGTTCGGGGTGACGTTGGATGATTTATGTGACAAATGGGGGTTTCCGTTTCCCAACTACATCAAGATAGACGTCGACGGTATCGAGATCGCAATTCTCAAGGGTGCCGAGAAAGTGCTAAGGAATCCTGCGCTCAAGTCGATTACCGTGGAGCTGGGCACTGTCGAAGAGCAGCAGGAAGCGGTCAGTCTGCTGGAACAGGCAGGGTTCAAAGTGAAGTTCAAGACGACCGAGAATTGGGGCGAAACCTGCTTCGTATTTGACCGAATTTGATTAGTGGCCTGAATTTTATCTTCAGTCCCGTTTCTCTCTGCCCCTGACAACTGCAACCATCCCCATCACCCTCAGTCTAGGTAGGAATGCTGGATAGGATGGAGGCTATCATCAAGTTCGTACACCAACGGTCGGCCGGTAGCAATCGTTAATCTCATTGCTTGGGTAGTGGATAGACCTTCCAGCAGCAGTCTCAATGCACGCAGAGCGTTCTTGTGCGAGACGATCAAGACCCGCTTCCCACTCTGGATTTGGGGTACGATGGTCTTCTGCCAGTAAGGCTGCACACGCAGCAAAGTCTGTTGCACACTTTCCGCCAGCGGCAATTCTTCCTTGTTGATGTTTGAATAACGCGATTGGTTTCCCGGGAAGCGTGCGTCACTGGGATCGAGGGGCGGCGGTGTGGCGGCGAATTGCAACTGGCAGCTGATTACCGGCCACAGACCAAATTGTCTGACTGCATCCAGACGGCTATATCCTTCCATGGCGCCAAAGTGGCGTTCGTTCAGACGCCAGTTTGGCTGCACCGGCAGTTGGGTTAGTCCCATCGTCATCAATACGATACGCATCGTATCGGTGGCGCGCTGGAGTTCCGAGGTAAAACACAGATCAAACATATGTCCCGTTTGCCTGAGCAGGCGGCCGGCCCGCTCTGATTCCTGTTCACCTTGCGGGCTAAGTGCGCTGTCGCTCCAGCCGGTGAAACGCCCTTCCTGGTTCCAGATACTTTGTCCGTGTCGCATCAGAACGAGTTGTGTCATGTGTCGCCTTGCCGGTGCAGCGTCTCGTCGCTGGCAACAGACTTGCCTGCTATCAACGCGTTGCCGCTGATGCTTCGCTCCAGATGCGCCGCAGTGCGTCCCACAGGCCATTGCGCAGAGTCTGCAGGTAAAGCGTATTGTCGCTCAGGCCATTCACCAAGCGGCGCTGCGCCTTGCCGAGGTTATGGTAGGGCATGCTCATGAAAAGATGATGCGTGGCGTGATAGCGCAGACCCACCGGTGCCCATAAGCCGGTAATGAACAAGTTGCCCGGGACATTGATGGAATCGAGATATTGCTCGGCGAATTCCATCCTGTGCTCGCCGGGATTGCGGTAGGCATGTGCGGCGAGCGTGCGCAGCGAGTTTAGAAAGAAAATGAACATGCCGATCACATACCAGAGAACCAGTGCCTGGTAAGGCAGGATGCCCAGCACGATGCAGGTGATGGTTGTGGCTGCGAACAGGAAAGTGGCGAATTCCTGCAGCCGCCAGTTCTTGTCATTGCGGATAGCATTTTCCGAGCGCCTGTAGCTCATATCAATGGTGAGTGACGACGCCCGTTCCCAGACGAGTTTGCGTAGCGGCGGGATCAGATAAGACAGCGGTGTCAACAGCAGAAAGCGGCCGATAAACAATAGCGGCAAAGTAAACGATAGCAGCACGTAACTGATCATCTCCTCTGGTTTGCGGGTGGCGAAGGGGACATATTCGCCGTCCTTGCTGGTGCCGTAGACATCCGGTTTGTGGTGGTCATTGTGTACACCGTCATAGGTAAAGGACGGAATCAACAGCGGGATGCCGCAAATGAGGTTCCACACCAGGCGGAACGTTTGAAACGTGCCTTTCTTCAGGTGCGCCAGTTCATGAATGAAGATTACTGCGCGATAAAGGGCGAAGGTTGCAACCACACAGGCCAGAATCTGCCAGACAGAAAATAGCGGCGTATACAGGGCCGTCGCAAAGGCGGCCCAGCCCAGCGTGATATGAAAAAGAAAGTCTGACCAGTAGATCCAGGGGTTGGGCGTCATCAGATCGCGCACCAGTTCATGCGCTTCGCGCAACGGGAACTCCCGGGCAGCAGTCGTGCCCGTTATTTTCTGTTTTTGCCCGGTGGCCGGAGTATCGCTATCCGGATCAGGGCGTTCATATGTTTGTGATTGTGGTTGCTGCATGTCGTAGATTAAATCGTCAAAGGTACAAGGAGATAAATTTGTGAGCATCTGCCTATGTCTGCCGCAATCACGGCAGGTTGCGCGCAATGCAGGCTCATGCGAATACCTCGGCATCGGTCAGACTCATTCCCCGTGCGTCTTTGGCCGAGACGATGGGTTGCGTATCAAGCGGCCAGGCAATCGCGATCTTGGGATCGTTCCAGACGAGGCTGCGCTCAAATTCGGGTGCGTAGTAGTCAGTGGTTTTGTACAGAAAGTCGGCATTGTCGCTCAGCACGTAAAAGCCATGGGCGAACCCCGGCGGAATCCACAATTGACGGTGGTTGTCTTCGGTCAGTTCCACCCCCACCCACTGGCCAAAGGTGGCAGAGGATTTGCGGATATCCACGGTCACGTCAAATACCGCGCCCCGCACCACGCGCACCAATTTCCCTTGGGGTTGCTGGATCTGGTAATGCAGGCCACGCAGCACGCCTTTGGCCGAGCGGCTGTGGTTGTCCTGCACAAAGTTCACGTCCAGCCCGGTGGCTTGGCTGAAGGCTCGCTGGTTGAAGCTTTCAAAGAAAAAGCCGCGGGCATCGCCGAAGACTTTGGGTTCAATGATGAGAACTGCGGGGATCGCGGTAGGGATTGCCTTCAAGACTGTATCCTTTCTTGCAGCAAGCGCAGCAGATATTGGCCGTAGCCGTTCTTGGCCAGGGGCTGAGCCAGTTTCTCAAGCTGTTCGGCATTGATGAAACCCCGGCGATAGGCGATCTCTTCCGGGCAGGCGACCTTGAGACCCTGACGGTGCTCAATGGTTTCGATAAAGTTGCTGGCTTCTATCAGGCTTTCGTGAGTGCCCGTATCCAGCCAGGCATAACCACGCCCCATGATTTCGACGTTAAGTTGATCGCGCTGCAGATAGATGCGATTGACATCGGTTATTTCCAGCTCGCCACGGACGGAAGGCTTGAGATTGGCAGCGATGTCGATAACCTGATTATCATAGAAATACAGGCCGGTGACGGCATAGTTGCTCTTGGGTTGGGAAGGTTTTTCTTCCAGCGATGTGGCCCGGTTCTGGGCGTCAAACGCGACCACACCGTAACGGCCTGGATCCTGCACGTGGTAGGCGAATACGGTCGCGCCTTTAGTTTCAAGCATGGCGCGTTCGAGCTGCACATGCAGATCGTGGCCATAAAAAATGTTATCACCCAGCACCAGTGCACTGGGATCATGACCGATAAAATTCTTGCCGATGATGAAAGCCTGGGCCAGTCCGTCCGGGCTGGGCTGCATGGCATATTGCAAATTAAGACCCCAGTCGCTGCCGTCACCCAGCAGTTGTTCAAAACGCGGTGTGTCCTGTGGCGTGGAAATAATGAGGATATCGCGTATGCCCGCCAGCATCAGTGTGCTCAGGGGATAGTAAATCATCGGCTTATCGTAAATGGGCAGCAATTGCTTGGAGACTGCCTTGGTCACGGGGTAGAGCCGGGTGCCGGAACCACCGGCAAGAATGATGCCTTTCCTGGTCAGTGGGGAGTGGTGAGTAGTGAGTTGTTGAGTCATGTTGTACCCAATTTTTTGTGCAAACTTGTTAGTAACTTTCCGGTGCTATTAGCCAATTCGAAGGCGGCGTGGTCTGGTGCGCGAAGCCAAGCATAACTGCTAACTGCAATTGGGTTTCAAGTTCAGCCAACGAACCCCGTGATATTCCAATGAAGTTCAAGAATTCCTTTGCACCGTTCCGGCCCGCGCCTTCGGCAATATTGCTTGGGATTGACACGGCTGCCCGCCTCATTTGCTGCGAGAGTCCATAACGTTCCTCTGCCGGGAAATCAGACGTCATTTGATATACAGCTTTTACCAGTTGCATCGCAAATTTCCATGCTTCCAATTGTTCGTGTGGTTTAGCCACTCTCTACTTTCCTTCTAGTTAGTGGTGAGTAGTAAGTGGTGAGTGAGAAACTGTAGGTCAACGTGCAAGGTACCATGTGGCATGGGCTACAATTGTTTTTCCACTCCCTACTTCCTACTTACCACTTACTACTCACCAGAATTTCATCCAGCATGCGCGCCACGCCAGTTTGCCACAACGGCAGGTGTAAATCGAAGGTGGTTTGCAATTTGCCAGTGTCCAGTCGCGAGTTTAAGGGCCGCCGGGCGGGCAGGGGGAATGCGCTGGTCGGTACCGGGAGTACATTTTCTGTGGCGGTCTTGAGTTCGATTCCGGCTTGACGCGCGCAATCCAGCACAAAACAGGCATAACCGTGCCACGAGGTTTCGCCTGCGGCAGCCAGATGGTACAGGCCGGACAGTTCCGGTCGCTGCCGGGCTGTGCGGATGGCGTGGGCGGTGACATCTGCCAACAGGTCGGCGCCGGTGGGAGCGCCGATCTGATCGGCGATGACGGTCAGACGCTCGCGTTCCTGAGCCAGGCGCAGCATGGTCCTGGCGAAGTTGCCGCCGCGTGCGGCATAAACCCAGCTGGTGCGGAAGATCAGATGCTGGCAGCCCGCAACGCGGATGGCTTCCTCGCCCGCCAATTTGGTGGAGCCGTATACACTCAAGGGTCCGGTGGGGTCGGTTTCCACCCAAGGCTTGCTGCCGCTGCCGTCAAATACATAGTCGGTGGAGTAATGAATCAGCCAGCTGCCCAGCTTGCGCGCTTCCTGCGCGAGTATGCCCGGAGCCAGTGCATTGATGGTGCGGGCCAGCTCCGGTTCGCTCTCGGCCTTGTCTACCGCGGTATAGGCAGCGGCATTGACGATCACATCCGGAGCAATTGTGCGCACGGTCTGGGCAATGTCGTCCAGACGGGTGAAGTCGCCGCCCGGCTGTTGACTGTCAGCGCCCAGTGCGATTAGTTCGCCCAAAGGCGCAAGGCTGCGCTGCAACTCCCAGCCTACCTGACCCCCTTTACCGAACAACAGAATTCTCATTAGCTGCGCCCTTGGTAATTCTTCTCGACCCATGTCCGGTAAGCGCCCGATTGCACATTGCTGACCCAGCTCTGGTTGTCCAGATACCACTGCACGGTTTTACGGATGCCGGTTGCGAAGGTTTCAGCCGGCTTCCAGCCCAGTTCATGCTCGATCTTGCTGGCATCGATCGCATAGCGGCGGTCATGGCCGGGGCGGTCGGTGACGTAAGTGATTAAAGAGCGGTAAGTGGGCAGTGGTAAGTGGGGAGTGGTAAGTGGTAAGTGGGGAGTGGGAAGCGGGCGGAGCTCGTCCAGTAGCGCACAAACGGTATGGACGATTTCGATATTGGGTTTTTCGTTGCAGCCGCCGATATTGTAGACCTCGCCTACCCGGCCGGTTGCGAGTACGCGGCGGATGGCGCTGCAGTGGTCCTTGACATACAGCCAGTCGCGGATCTGCTGGCCGTCGCCGTAGACTGGCAACGGTTTGCCTGCGAGCGCATTGACGATCATCAGCGGAATGAGTTTCTCCGGGACATGGTAGGGGCCGTAGTTGTTGGAGCAGTTGGTGGTGAGTACCGGCAGGCCGTAGGTATGATGATAGGCCCGCACCAAGTGATCGCTGGCGGCCTTGCTGGCCGAGTAAGGGCTGTTGGGTTCATAGCGGCGGGTTTCGCTGAAAGCCGGTTCATCCTTGGCCAGTGAGCCGTAGACCTCGTCGGTCGAGACGTGAAGGAAACGGAAGTCCTGTTTTGTCTCGTCGTTCAATCCGTTCCAGTAGGCGCGCACGGTTTCCAGCAACCGGAAGGTGCCGACGATATTGGTCTGGATGAAATCTTCTGGGCCGTGGATGGAGCGATCCACATGACTTTCAGCAGCGAAATTAATAATCGCACGTGGCTGGTGCTGCGCAAGCAGGCCGGCTACCAGAGTGGAATCAGCGATGTCGCCGTGGACAAAGATGTGCCGCGGATCCGCTGCCAGCGAAGCGAGGTTCTGCAAGTTGCCCGCGTAGGTGAGCACGTCGAGATTGACGATCGCTTCGTCGGATTGTGTCAGCCAATCCAACACAAAATTTGCGCCAATGAATCCGGCCCCGCCTGTTACTAGAATCATTCGCAATCCCTGAGTTGTATTGCATCCACTGCTATGGCAGCGGATGCAGTTTTATTTCGGTTGATAATTTTACCTTACGTCAGGAGGTGCAGGTTTTTTGTACTCACCCTGCCGGATTAAAACTCCTCGTTATCGCGCAGATAACGCCATTTTCCCACGGGCAGATCGCCCAGTTTTATTTGGCCGATGCGGACGCGCTTCAAGCCGGTGACTTTCAGTCCGACCAGTTCGCACATGCGGCGGATCTGGCGTTTTTTGCCTTCACGCAGAATGAAGCGCAATTGATCCTGGTTTTGCCAGCTCACCTGCGCGTGTTTCAGCGCCTCGCCGTCCAGGCTCAGGCCATGATTCAGTAGATCCAACTGCTGCTGCGACAGTGTCCCCTGCACCCGAACCAGATATTCCTTCTCAATCCCGGAATCTGCGCCGATCAGTTGTTTGGCGATGCGGCCATCTTGCGTCAGTACCAGCAAACCCTGCGAATCGATATCCAGCCTCCCTGCCGGGGCCGAACCTTTTAAGTGCATCGGGCTAAAACGTTGCGGCGATTGATCACCATGAAAACGGGATTCCTGATTGATCAGAGCGACCGCCGGCTGATAGCCCGGTTCCGGCTGTCCTGATACGTAGCCGATGGGTTTATTCAGCAGTATCGTCACCCGACCAAATTGCTGTGCTTGCGCGGCTTTGTCGAGCTTGATTTTCTGCGCGGGATAAATCTTTGTACCCAGCTCGGTGATGCGCTCGCCATCCACAAATACCCAGCCGCGTTCGATGTAGCTGTCCGCCTCTCTGCGGGAACAAAGACCTTGTGCGGACATGAGTTTGGATAAGCGGATCTTTTCCATGAATTTGCTGTGGCGCTGTAGGGTTGTGCATGATTACGTTCAGTTGCGTCCGGGCATTATAATTTGAAGCCCTGTGTTGTTTCAGTTAAAATTCGACCTTCCCAGGCGCGTAGCTCAGCTGGTTAGAGCACCACCTTGACATGGTGGGGGTCGTTGGTTCGAGTCCAATCGCGCCTACCAGATGCACAGCCCCGGTTTTCATAGGAGAACCGGGGCTTTTTCTTTGGTGGGGATGCTCTTGGATGGCGTCGTCGTCGCAGGAAGTATGAAGAAAGTATGGAAAAGGCACCTCAAGTTGGCGGCTCACCTGCCTAAGTGGGCTACACAGATCGCCCGATGGTTGAGATGACCCGG
>JAYUYT010000005.1:0-7905 GCA_043752345.1 Nitrosospira sp. | reverse complement strand
CAGAATGTCCAGAATGTAGGGTCTACATTATCACTAGCAAATTTGAACTTAAGAAGAACGCACTGAGTGTTGACACTTTTCAAAGTTACTGGAAAAATCTAGCAGACCAAGATCCCCCAGAAACTGAAATCATAGCTGTGGGGGTGGATAGTAGCGAAAAAGGGTTGTTCCATGACCGTTGGATATTGAGCAAAGGCTGCGGTATTCGAATTGGCACATCTTTTAACTCCATTGGTATTGGGAAACTATCCGAAATCTCGGAGATGGAACCAGCTAAAGCTAGTACTTGTGAGCTATACATTGACAAATTTATTGAAAAGCAAAGAGTGATCAACGGTACAAAGGTCAGTTATTTATCGTTTACTTTGTAGTGTGTCCGTTGTGTGTTGGTATTTTGGACTTCACCCCTTTCGTAGACATTTCTGAACGTCGGCTTAGGAGCAAACCGGATGTTTCCTTCGGGTCGGGAACCGACGATCTCGACCTGTAGAACTGTATCGTTTTCAGAAATTATTTCTGACACTACCTGTCAGATCAAGTCGAAATCGCTACATTTTATTTATATATTTTCATATTTCAAACCACTTCAAACTACTTCAAAGAGTGCAGTATTGACTCTTGAATTATCGTTCCGTATTATTTTAATCAGTCATAAGGTGTGCAAGCTGCAGCGTTGAAAGGAAGCTGCACAGGAAGCCCCTCTATGTGATGCCCTAGGTCGAGTGCTAGCCCATCGTGGAGGCCGCTAGTGGCTGTAGTCAGTTACCGATTCAAGGCGTAACTTGCTTATGACTTCACCCTTTAACTTTTTGTTGAAGGAGTGGAGTCATGATGCCTCTCACTTTGACTTCATTCTTTCACTTTTTGAATGGAGTCAATCATGCATAAAATTACTGTTGGTAATGATTCAGCTTTAAGCGTAGACGACGAAACAAGTCAGCACGGCGAACGCGCGCGCTCAGCGCAGCGTGCAGCGGAGCGTCCAGCGCGCGCGGACGCCGACTCGACCCCGTGTAGTAACTACGGGGAGAAAGAAAAGCGCAGCGAAGAAACTGTAGCATGGGATGGAAGAATCCTTGGCATTGATGATGAAACTGGCGAGGATGTCAGCATTGTTACCGGTCGGCGGCACACGGAAATTGTTCGTCATTTATCTCCTGATGAAACCGCATCACCCGGTGCTGCACTGGTAGATGCCCTGGCGTTCACCCTGATTCCACCCGATGGAGAGTCGTACCTGTGGGTGATCAGGGAAATGTGCCAGTTTCTTGAAATCAATGATCTGAGCCAGCGCAACGGTTACTGCGGCTTCAAGTTCTCGCTTCGATTCGGAGAAGGTACCGGCTTAATGGCATGGGGTGGTGACAAGCAACGGGGTCGAGTCTATTTCAGCATCCAGGGCAAGGGCTGCGCGATGGTCAGCGATTGGCAGGGTCTTGCTGATTGGCTATTACAGCATCAAGCCACCATCAAACGGGCCGATGTGGCTTATGACGATTTCGAGGGTGCGACGGTCAATATCGCTTGGGCAGTCGAACAATACGAGAATGCAGGATTCAACGCCGGAGGACGAAAACCGGATCATCAAGTTTTCGGTGACTGGCTCGATGGGGACAAATCCACCAAGGGACGCACGCTGGGGATAGGCAATCGGGACAATGGCAAGTACTGCCGCATTTACGAAAAGGGCAAGCAACTGGGAGACTCGGAAAGCCGGTGGGTGCGCCTTGAAGTCGAATGGCGTGCTGAAAAACGGTTTATCCCGTTCGATATACTCACCTGTCCAGGTAAATACCTGGCGGGCGCCTACCCCTGCATCCGCTTTCTGTCTGCCGAACAATCGCGCATCAAAACCATCAGCCGGGCTGACAAGATCGCGTTTGATCGGGCCATAGAGAATGCCAAGCAGCATTCGGGCAAGCTCATCAACCTCATGCTCTCGGTGTTCGGCGGTGATTATGCCGAAGTCGTGGAACGGCTCAAACGGGAAGGGCTGCCCGGCAGTATCGAACCGCACAGCTATCACGCTCGACGAGAACCGGCGATGCTGGATGAGTCTATTTATTGTGACGGCGTACCGATCACTCCATCGACATGAAAACGCTAGACCTGCGACAGGCTGCCAATTTCTTATTTATGCACCCGGTCACGTTACGCAACAAAGCGCGTAGCGGTGAAATTCCCGGATCAAAGCCCGGCAAACGATGGATATTCGTCGACATTGATCTGGTGGAGTATTTACGTGCACAATATACACGGCGTGTGTCGCAGGGTGACAATCAGGAGGAACGAGAATGTCACTCTATCAACGCAAGGACTCGTCCTATTGGTGGATCAAGCTCACCGTCATGGGACGAACAGTACAAAGCAGCACTGGGACTACCGAAAGGTTAAAAGCACAGGAATACCACGACCGCTTGAAAGTCCAGTTGTGGGAAGAAGCACGATTGGGGCGCAAGCCTCGCCGGTCTTGGCAAGACTCTGCGGGACGCTGGCTGGTAGAAACCTCTGAGAAGGCGACGCATCGAGAGGACAAGGTAAAGTTGAGATGGCTTCATCTTTACTTGGGAAATTCGATGCTGGATGAAATTACGCTCGACGTAATCGACCGGATCAGAACAGCCAAGCTCAAGGAGAAGGCAACCAAGCCGACGGTAAACCGCTACTTGGCGCTCATTCGATCCATCCTCATTCGGGCACGTGATGAGTGGGAGTGGATTGACAAGGTGCCCAAGGTGAGGCTTTTCAAGGAAGCGGCTGGGCGTGAACGTTCGCTAACACAGGAACAGGCACAGCGGCTACTGGATGAGTTGCCTGAGCATCAGCGCGATGTAGTGCTGTTTGCCTTGTTTACAGGCCTACGCCAAGGCAATGTACTCAAGCTGGAATGGGCGCAAGTGAATCTTGAGCTCCGCCATGCTCATGTGTTGGGGTCGCAATCGAAGAACCGTCGACCGATTGCAGTACCCTTGAATGAGAGGGCGCTTGAGGTGTTAGGGAGGCAAGGGGGGAAACATCCGGTGCGAGTGTTCACGTACGCGGGCAAGCCTCTCCAGTCTGCTAATACCAAAGCTTGGCGGGCTGCATTGAAGCGAGCGGGAATTGAAGATTTCCGCTGGCACGATCTGCGGCACACCTGGGCGACTTGGCAACGACAAGCAGGCACACCGACCTATGAGCTTCAGCGGTTGGGTGGATGGCGTACCGGAGCGATGGTGGAACGGTACGCGCACCTTGCACCCGATCACTTGGCGAGTGCGGCTGCTCGGCTTGATGCTGTAACGGTTGGCTACGTTCCAGCTACGGAGCGCTGAAACAAAGGGTCTGGCATTTCATTAACCCTTTGTATTGTTGGTAGGCCGTGCGAGATTTGAACTCGCGACCAACGGATTAAAAGTCCGCTGCTCTACCGGCTGAGCTAACGACCCGGAGGTTGAGCATTATACTGATTCACCCCCCGATACAAAAGTTCTTTGAGTAAAAGTATTTCGAATGTGCTCAGGGCCTTTGTTCAGGCTGATTCCATCATGCGGTATTTAAATTCCAGATGGTCAGGCATCAATGATGACAGGATCAACACCAGTCTGGCTTCCTCAGTCTTTCGGTACTTCATTTTCAGTATCGTGCCAAGATCCTGCGCGTATTAGGGAGCCGGTAGTTTGGTTCTGGTATAATTTTCCATGGGCAATTTAGAATCAGGGTCAGCGCTCAGTATCACTGATGAGCCGAGTTATGCTGGGTGAGTGGGCTCGCTTACCCAGCAAAACGGATTCTCCTTGGGAGCAACCGAGATGGTCTTAATTGTTTGAACATTCCTACCGAGCTATTCTATTGAGACATTAATGCAAGAAGTATCAGAAAAGGCGAAGAAGATCAGGATGGTCATCTTCGATGTGGATGGGGTACTGACTGACGGTGGTCTTCAGTTCACAGCTGGCGGCGAGGAAATAAAGACGTTCAATAGTCGTGACGGTCACGGTATGAAAATGCTCAAGGCAAGTGGGGTCGAGCTTGCCATCATTACTAGCAGAGAGTCACGCTGCGTGGAGTTGCGGGCGCAAGATCTGGGCATCACGCTCGTCTATCAGGGTGCGAAAAACAAATTGCAGGTATTCGAGGGGTTGTTGGTGAAGCTGGGGCTGGATGCTTCTGCCTGTGCGTATATCGGCGACGATTTGGTGGATTTGCCGGTGATGCGACGCTGCGGTCTTCCCGTTTGCGTGCCTGCTGCCCCTGCACTGATGAGAAAGCATGCAGATTACGTCACCCGTCTTGAAGGTGGACGTGGGGCAGTGCGTGAAGTCTGCGAAATGATAATGCTAGCGCAGGGTACCCTGCACGCTCAGCAGGCAGCATACCTTAAATGATCAAACAACTCCCCGCTAGACTTGCTAGTCTTCCCAAGCTGCCTCTGGCCTTGCTGGTGCTGCTGGCGACGGCAACATTCTGGCTGGACCAAATGGTGCGACCACCAGTCACGGTGGAAGATGGAGGTGTGCACCGTGATCCTGATTACGTGCTGGAAGGCCTCTCGGTTATACGCACGAGCCATGACGGGGCGGCGCGCTACAAGCTTTTTGCGAAAAAAATGCTGCATTACTCGGATGATGACAGTATTCATCTGGAGCAGCCTCGGCTTGTCAATACCACTCCCGGCAAACCGGCGATACAAATAAAAGCGGATCGGGGCGAACTGTCTGGCAGTAATGATGATGTTTATCTCAGCGGCAATGTCACGTTGCTGCGCAACGCGGGGAACGGTTGGGGAAGGGCGACTATGGCCACCAGTTTCTTGCATATCATCCTCGATGACGACATCGCCAAAACCGATAAACCCGTGACCATCACCGAAGGGAATACCATCATCAATGCTGTTGGAATGGAATTGGACAACCATACTCGCGTCACCCGGTTATTGTCACAGGTAAAAGTTATTCATGACAAAAAACATTAGGCTGCTGGTCGTATCCCAACCTATTCATAAGGTATGCATGAAATCGTTTCCCGGCGTATTGCTGCTGCTGTTGTTGTCTGCCGGCCCCGTTCTGGCTGAGCGCGCCGATCGCGACAAACCAGTCAACCTGGAGGCTGATCGCGCTACCGTGGAGAACGCCAACCGGACTAGCGTGTTCACTGGCAACGTAGTGCTTACGCAAGGCACTCTGATCATCCGTGCCGATAAAATGGTAGTGAAAGAAGACTCCAGCGGGTTCCGGCACGCCACTGCTTTCGGCAACCTTGTCAGTTTCCGGCAGAAACGCGATGGCAGGGATGAATACATTGAAGGCTGGAGCGAACGTATGGAATACGACGGCAAAGCGGATAAGGTCCAACTTTTCAAGAAAGCGCGCTTGAAGCGTGGGCAGGACGAAGTGGAGGGGGATTACATTTCCTACGATGCGGTCAACGAATTTTTTCAGGTAACGGGCAATAATGAAAAAACGGATACTCAAGCCAGCCCTGCCGGCAGGGTTCGGGTGGTGATTCAACCGAAGAGCAAACAGGAGAGCCCTGCGACCGATAGTCGGTAGGGGCACAGTCCTGCCACGGAGCCAGCATTTTGAAGAGATGAGTGAATTCAAGGTTGATAATTTAAAAAAGCAGTATAAGTCACGTACCGTGGTGCAGGACGTATCGCTTTCTGTTGCCAGCGGCGAGGTGGTTGGTTTGCTTGGCCCCAACGGTGCGGGCAAGACTACCTGTTTTTACATGATGGTGGGATTGGTACCTCTAGACGGTGGCAGCATATACTTGGATAGCCACGATTTGAGTCAGATGCCGATTCATCATCGTGCTCGCATGGGTTTGAGCTACCTGCCGCAGGATGCGTCAATTTTCCGGCGACTTTCTGTGGCGGATAATATTTCTGCAGTGCTGGAATTGCAGGACTACGACCCCTACGAAATGCAGCAACGCCTGGACGACTTGTTGCATGATTTACATATTAGTCATTTGCGCGACAACTCCGCCATCAGCCTGTCTGGCGGCGAGCGTCGCCGTGTCGAAATCGCCCGGGCACTGGCAACGCAGCCACGTTTCATCCTGCTGGATGAACCATTCGCGGGGGTAGACCCCATTGCTGTGCTGGACATCCAGAAAATTATTCACTTTCTCAAAGAGCGGGATATCGGTGTACTCATTACCGACCACAATGTCAGGGAAACACTGGGAATTTGTGACCACGCCTACATTATCAACGAAGGCGCTGTACTGGCCAGCGGCAAACCGGATGAAATCATTTATAATGAGAACGTAAGAAAGGTGTATTTGGGGGAACATTTTCGGCTGTGAAAATAAAGATTCGGTCTGCTCGAATCTGTGGTTGTCCGTTGTTTTTCCAAAATTATGAGACCTACCCTCCAGCTTAAGCTATCGCAACACCTGACACTCACCCCACAGCTGCAACAATCCATACGGTTGTTGCAACTTTCCACGCTTGAGATGAGCCAGGAAATAGAGCGTATGGTGCAGGAAAATCCCCTGCTGGAACTCGATGATAGTGCTGAATACCAAGGCTTCCAGCCAGATAATTCCCCGCCATTACCAGCGCCAGAGTTGTCGGAACCTCAGGATGAATCCACGGCAAATGCGCTTGCTACCGAGGATGATATCGAGACAAAAACAAACTCAATCGATGAGTCAGACTGGTTTGAGGGTACCAGCACTTCCCGCGGCGCGCGCGATGACAATGATGAACATGAATTCCCGCAACAGGCAGCCGAGCCCATCAGCTTGCGTGAACATCTCAATCTGCAAATCAGCCTTAGTCAGATCACCGAGCGCGACAGAAGGATCACAGGTCTGCTGGTAGATGGTCTGGATGACGATGGTTACCTTCTTCAGGATTTGGAAGAACTTGTCAGCCTGCTGCCGCCAGAGCTCGAGATAGACCTTGATGATTTGCACATTGCGCTCGAGTATTTGCAACATCTGGATCCGCCCGGTGTGGGCGCCCGTAACCTGGGAGAATGTCTGGCGCTGCAACTGCGCGCTTTGCCGGAGGATACGCCCTACCGCGACCAGGCATTGCTGCTGGTGACCAGCCATCTGGCGAGTCTGGCGTCACGGGACTTCCGCCTGATCAAGAAATCATTACATTGCGATGATGATTGCCTGCGCTCAATCCAGCATCTCGTCACTCACTTGAATCCCAAGCCGGGCTCGATCTTCAGCACCGCGGTGGCCCGCTACATCATACCCGATGTGATTGTGACCAAAATCGGTGGTGCTTGGGTGGCCAACCTCAATCCGGAAGCGATGCCGCGCCTCGGGATCAATCGTCTCTATGCTTCCATCTTGAAGCAAAGTCATGACGATTCGGCACAACGACTGGTCAGTCAATTAAATGAAGCCAAATGGCTCATCAAGAATGTGAAACAGCGCTTTGACACTATCCTAAGGGTGTCTTGTGCCATAGTCGAACGCCAGCGACAATTCTTCGAGCATGGTGCAGTTGCCATGCGTCCGCTAGTGCTGCGGGAAATAGCAGATACTCTGGATTTGCATGAATCCACCGTTTCCCGTGTGACGACGCAGAAATTCATGCGCACGCCGCGTGGCATTTTCGAGTTGAAGTATTTCTTTGGCAGCCATGTTGCGACTGACACTGGCGGCGCTTGCTCCGCTACAGCAATTCGTGCCCTGATCAAGCAGTTCGTGCATGGTGAGAACGCGGAAAAACCACTAAGTGATAGTCAGATTTCTGAAATCCTGGGACAGCAGGGCATCGTGGTTGCCCGGCGCACGGTTGCAAAATACCGCGAGTCCATGCAGATTCCCCCAGTTAGTCTTCGTAAGTCGTTTTAACCCTAGCCTAGGAGGCATGATGAATCTCAACCTTACCGGCCACCATGTGGAAATCACCCCAGCCATGCGTGATTATGTTACTTCCAAGATGGACAAGAT
>JAYUYT010000004.1:0-8033 GCA_043752345.1 Nitrosospira sp. | reverse complement strand
CGAACCTGCACATTGGAAAACAGTACGGAGCGGCGTACCGTCGACCCGCTGATGATACAACCGCCCGATACCATTGAGTCCAGCGCCTGACCACGCCGATCCTCGTCATCAAACACGAACTTGGCGGGCGGCAGTTGTTCCTGGTGGGTCCAGATCGGCCAGTCCTCGTCGTACAAGTTGAGTTCCGGGGTCACGTGAGTGAGACCAAGATTAGCCTCCCAGTAGGCATCGACCGTGCCCACGTCCCGCCAATACGGCACACCCGAGACCATATTGACGCAACTGTCAGAGAAACGGTGGGCAAACACCCGATGGCGAGGCACCAGGTACGGAATCAGGTCCTTGCCGAAATCGTGCGATGAACTGCGATCATCATGATCGCGGATCAAGTGTTCGAAAAGAAAGGTGGCGTTGAATACGTAAATCCCCATGCTGACGAGCGCCTGCCCCGATTGGCCGGGAATGGGTTCCGGGTTCGCGGGTTTTTCGGCAAAACTGGTGATGCGCATTTCATCATTGGCGCTCATGACACCGAAAGCGCTCGCCTCTTCTAGCGGCACCTCCAGGCAGGCCACGGTCATATCGGCGGATTTTTCCACATGTTCGGCTAGCAGCTTGCTGTAGTCCATTTTATAAACATGATCGCCTCCCAGAATCAATACGTATTTCGGCTCATGGCGGCGCAGGATGTCAAGATTCTGGAATACCGCATCTGCAGTTCCCTGATACCAGGCCTCCTCAATCCGCTGCTGCGCAGGCAGCAACTCGACGAACTCCTTGAAGCGGCCATCAAGAAAACCCCAGCCGTGCTGGATATGGCTGATCAGGCTCTGCGATTTGTACTGGGTGGCAACACCGATGCGGCGGATACCGGAATTGACGCAATTGGAAAGGGGGAAATCAATGATGCGAAATTTGCCGCCGAATGGCACCGCGGGCTTCGCACGCCAATCCGTGAGCTGTTGCAAACGACTGCCGCGCCCACCTGCCAGTATCAGCGCTATGGCATTGCGTGTAATCTGACTGTGAAAACGAAGATCAGCCTCTTGTTTCTTCGGGTAAGAGTTCTCGGGCATATATTGCTCCCCTGGTTACGTTGTCGCGTTCCTTTACATTATGGCACTTTCTCGCAATAAGGAGTTACTGAACAAGCCCCGTCGCGCCCGCGCGGGACTTGTTCAGTAACTCCTTAATTTGCTCTGAATCAACGGTCACATGCAAGCTATAATTCCACACATGCAATCCAGCCTCGTGAAACCCATTACCTCGGTTAAAGCCGATCCGCTGCTGAAAGCGCTACTGGCAGCACGGCTGCACGATCCTTTTTCTTTTCTTGGCGCGCGCATGCAGCAAGACCATGGCCTGGTGCGGGTATTCCGCCCTCATGCCAGTAATATCTGGATCAAGACCGGCGGCGGTTTTGAGCCGATGACGTGTGTCCATCCCAGCGGGATTTTCGAGTTGCACAGCGCAATTCTACCCGCCATGCCCTATCTGCTGCGCGTTGAGGAACATGACGCAGCGCGGAATACCACAGTATATGAAACTTATGATGCTTACGCATTCCCGCCACAAATTTCCGCTCATGACTTGCATCTGTTCAACGAAGGCCGGTTACGGCAGGCGTACCGCACCCTGGGCGCCCGTATTGCTGAAATCCACGGTGTCGCAGGGGTATGTTTTTCGGTGTGGGCACCCAATGCTGAACGCATCAGCGTAGTAGGTGATTTCAACCGCTGGGATGGGCGAGTGCATCCGATGGCGGTACACGGCTCCAGCGGTGTCTGGGAACTGTTTATCCCGGGCCTGCCGCCGGACTCACTCTACAAGTACGAGATCCGCAACCGCGATAGCGGCGAAGTCGTGCTGAAAACAGACCCTTATGCCACGCGCTACGAACTGCGCCCCGGCACTGCCGCGCGCACCCCCGCTGCCGATATTATCAACTGGCGGGATAGCGGCTGGCTGGCAAACCGCGCAGAGTGGGACTGGCTGCACGCGCCGCTGAATATCTACGAAATTCATGCCGGATCGTGGAAACGGCATCCGGATGGACGCTTCTATACTTATCGCGAGCTTGCCCAGCACCTGATTCCCTACGTACTGGAAATGGGCCATACCCATATCGAACTAATGCCGCTGTCGGAGCATCCGCTTGATGAGTCCTGGGGTTACCAGACCACCGGCCATTTCGCCGCCACCAGCCGCTATGGCCCGCCGGATGATCTGAAATTCTTTATCGATGCCTGCCATCAGGCGGGGATCGGTGTGATACTCGACTGGGTGCCGGCACACTTTCCGCAGGATGCCTTTGCCCTGTCCCGTTTTGACGGCACCGCACTATACGAACACGAAGACCCGCGCCTGGGATTCCACCAGGACTGGGGCACCTATATTTTCAATTTCGGGCGTAACGAAGTTAAATCGTTTCTGCTATCCAGCGCCCATTACTGGTTAGCGGAATTTCATTTTGACGGGCTGCGGGTGGACGCGGTTGCATCCATGCTCTATCTGGACTATTCCCGCAAGCAGGACGAATGGTTGCCCAACAAATATGGCGGCAGGGAAAACCTCGAGGCCATCGAATTCCTGCGTGAATTGAACATCATGGTGCATGAAGAATTCCCCGGGGCGCTGACGCTGGCTGAGGAATCCACCGCGTGGCCGGGGGTGTCGCATCCCACCTATGCCGGTGGACTGGGATTCTCGATGAAATGGAATATGGGCTGGATGAACGATACGCTTGCCTACATGCTGCAAGACCCGGTGCACCGGCGGTTTCATCATAATCGGCTCACTTTCGGTCAGCTCTATGCCTATACCGAAAATTTCATGCTGCCGTTTTCGCACGATGAAGTGGTGCATGGCAAGGGCTCGCTGCTGGACAAAATGCCGGGTGACGCCTGGCAGAAATTCGCCAACCTGCGCCTGTTG
This sequence comes from Nitrosospira sp., assembly GCA_043752345.1. Lineage (GTDB taxonomy): Bacteria > Pseudomonadota > Gammaproteobacteria > Burkholderiales > Nitrosomonadaceae > VFJL01. Next base: position 5,099 of record JAYUYT010000004.1, on the reverse strand, counting down.
TTTTCTTATCAAATGACTTACCCCGGTAAGAAGCTCAATTTCATGGGCAACGAATTCGCCCAGGGACGCGAATGGAATGCCAGCCGGGAACTGGACTGGAGCCTGCTGGAATACGAACAGCACTGCGGCGTGCAGGCGGTGCTGCGTGACCTCAACCATCTTTACAACAATACGCCAGCGTTGTATCAACTGGACTTCTCGCCAGAAGGCTTTGCCTGGATCGACTGCCACGATGCCGATAATTCCGTGATCAGTTACCTGCGCCGCGCACAGGATGGTTCATTCGTGCTGGTTATACTCAATTTTACCCCGGTGCCGCGACTGGGCTATCGTATCGGTGTGCCTGTTGCGGGAAATTATTATGAGATATTCAACAGCGATTCCACTTACTACGGCGGCAGCAATCTGGGCAACCTTGGACATCTCGTCAGCAGCGGCGAATCATGGATGGGACTGCCGGATTCCATTGTCGTCACGCTGCCACCACTGGCAGGGATCATTCTTTCCCTGGAAGATTCATATGGCAGCGCGGCATTAACGGATGCGACACGCTTCCGGCAAACAAAGAGAATGTCATGAATGCGCGCGAAGTAGTGATATTGAGCGGTGTCCGCACCGCCATCGGCGATTACGGCGGCGCGCTCAAGGATGTTGCTGCTACAGAACTGGCAGCAACCGTGGTGCGCGCGGCAGTGGCGCGCGCCGGGATTGATCCCAATGAAGCCGGCCATCTGGTATTTGGCAATGTAATCCACGGCGAAGCCCGCGACATGTATCTCGCACGCGTGGCCTGCATCAACGGCGGTCTGCCGCAGAGCACCGCCGCACTGACCTTGAATCGCTTGTGCGGCAGCGGTCTGCAGGCCATCATCTCCGCTGCGCAAACCATTCTGTTGGGTGACACCGACGCAGCCGTCGCCGGTGGTGCGGAATCGATGAGTCGCGGCGGTTATCTACTGCCAGCACTGCGCTGGGGACAACGCATGAACGACGGCAGCACCGTGGACATGATGGCAGGGGCACTGACCGACCCGTTCGACAACGTACACATGGGAATCACTGCGGAAAACATTGCCGCCAAGTGGGGTATCAGCCGTGCAGAGCAGGATAGCTTCGCGCTGGAAAGCCACCGCCGCGCCATCCACGCCATCACGAATGGTTATTTCCAGGAACAGATCCTGCCCATGGAATTGAAAACCCGTAAAGGCACGACGACCTTTGCCACCGACGAACATCCGCGCGCGGATGTGAGTATCGAGGGTCTGGCCGGGTTATGCCCAGTGTTTCAGAAAGACGGTACGGTCACGGCTGGCAACGCTTCCGGCATCAACGACAGCGCGGCGGCAGTGGTGCTGATGGAGCGCAGTGCCGCCGAACAACGCGGCCTCAAACCGATGGCACGACTGGTGTCCTATGCCCACGCCGGAGTCGATCCAAAATACATGGGCATTGGCCCGGTGCCAGCAGTACAAACTGCCATGAAGCGCGCCGGCCTCACGGTGGCCGACATGGACGTGATTGAGTCCAACGAAGCCTTTGCTGCTCAGGCATGTGCCGTGGCGCGGGAACTGCATTTCGACCCGGCAAAAACCAACCCTAATGGCGGCGCGGTGGCGCTGGGGCATCCCATTGGCGCAACTGGCTGCATCCTCACGGTCAAGGCGATTTATGAACTGCACCGCAACGGCGGACGCTATGCGCTGGTGACCATGTGCATCGGCGGCGGCCAGGGCATCGCAGCGGTATTCGAACGTCTATAACGCGAATTCTCCACGATCAGGAACAAAGCAATATGTCCACTCTCACCCTGTCCCCTGCATGGCTTGCATTACAGGCCCACCAACCAGTCATGGCAAAGCAGCATTTGCGCGAGCTGTTTGCACAGGACAAACAGCGCTTCGACAAATTCTCGCTGCGGTTCAACAATATGCTGCTGGACTACTCCAAGCAGCCCGTCAGCACGGAGACCATCACTCTGCTGCTGGCACTCGCCCGCCAGCAAGGACTGGAAGACTGGATCGCGCGGATGTTTCGTGGCGAGAAAATAAACCATACCGAGGATCGTGCCGCGCTGCATGTTGCGCTGCGCAGCGACAGTCCGATGCTGCTGGACGGGATTGATGTCATGCCTGCAGTCAAACGGGTGCTGATGCAGATGGAGCAATATTCGCATGCGGTGCGCAGCGGCGAGTTGAAAGGCTACACCGGCAAGCGCTTCACCGATGTAGTCAATATCGGCATCGGTGGTTCCGATCTGGGACCAGCAATGGTAGTCGCAGCACTCAGGCCTTATGGCTCACCCCATCTCGCAACACACTTCGTTTCCAACATTGACGGCACCCAGCTTGTCGAAACGCTGCGGCGGCTGAACCCGGAAACCACGCTATTCATCATCGCCTCGAAAACTTTCACTACCCAGGAAACCATGGCCAATGCCCGCGCCGCACGCGAGTGGTTTCTTGCCCATGGCGGCAAAGAGCAGAATGTCGCCGCCCATTTCGTTGCAGTCTCCGCCAACCGCGCGGAGGTGGAGAAATTCGGCATCGATTCCGGCAACATGTTTGAGTTCTGGGATTGGGTAGGCGGACGCTATTCGCTGTGGTCGGCCATCGGCCTGCCGATTACGCTCGCGATCGGCATGGAGAATTTTTATGCGCTGCTCGCCGGAGCAAGGAAAATGGACCGGCATTTCAGCAGCACGCCGCTGGAACAGAATCTGCCGGTCATGCTGGCTCTCATCGGCATCTGGCAGATCAATTTCTGCGGCGCCACAACCCATGCGGTGCTGCCTTACGATCAATACCTGCAGCGCTTCCCGGCTTATCTGCAACAACTGGAAATGGAAAGCAACGGCAAGCGTACGGACCGTGACGGTAACGCGGTGGACTACCGCACCAGCGTAGTGGTGTGGGGTGAGCCGGGAACCAACGGGCAACATGCTTTCTACCAGTTGCTGCACCAGGGTACGCAAACCATTTCGGCAGATTTCCTGGCGCCCTGCCAGAGCCACAATCCCGTCGGCAATCATCATCACCTGTTGCTGGCAAATTTCTTTGCCCAGACTGAAGCGCTGATGCGCGGCAAGAACGCAAACGAAGTCCGTGCCGAACTGGCAGCGCAGGGAGTGGCGGCAGATGCGCTGGAGCAACTGCTGCCGCACAAGGTATTCCCCGGCAATCATGCCACCACTTCCATCCTGTTCAGGCAACTGGACCCCAAGACTCTGGGGTCGCTGCTTGCGCTGTACGAACACAAGGTATTTGTACAAAGCGTGATCTGGAACGTGAACCCATTCGATCAATGGGGAGTGGAGCTGGGCAAACAACTGGCCGGGGCAATTCTGGCTGAACTGGAACAGGATGGGTCAGTGACTGCCCATGACGCATCCAGCAACGGGCTAATGAATTATTTCAAGGCAAACCGTTAGCAACAGAGTAGCAGACAACTAATCCACTCCATGCCTCCCACTCCATCCCGTCTCGCTCTTAGTGTTCTGTTCATCACATCCGAAGTCCATCCTCTGAGTAAAACCGGCGGTCTGGGCGACGTCAGCGCAGCACTGCCGGCGGCGCTGCGAGGGTTGGGAGTGGATGTGCGCCTGCTGGTTCCCGGTTACCCGCAAGTGCTGGCGGGACTCAAACACAAACGCAAGGTGGCAGAACTGGGTGATCTGGCACAATTTCCACCAGCCGTGCTGCTATCCGCCAGACTGCCGGTAAGTGCGTCCGCAGACGTTCCTGTATTCATCATCGACTGCCCTGGCCTTTACCGGCGTGAAGGCGGTCCATACCTGGATGCGGCCGGGCGCGACTGGCCGGATAACGCACTGCGTTTCGGTCTGCTCGCAAAAGTCGGTGCAATTCTGGCGAGCGATGACAGCCCGCTCGTCTGGCGCCCGCAGGTGATCCACTGCAATGACTGGCAAAGCGGCCTCACGCCGGCATATCTGCATTTTCATCGCGGAACAAAAGCGGCAACCCTGATGGCGGTACACAATCTCGCTTTTCAGGGTGTATTCCCACCTGGCAGCGTAACCCAACTGGGACTGCCTGCGGCCAGCTTCGACATCAACGGCGTTGAATACCACGGCAAAATGTCGTTTCTCAAGGCCGGACTCTATTATGCCGACCACATCGTCAGCGTCAGCCCCACCTATGCCAGAGAAATCCAGACGGCACCACTGGGTTTCGGCTTGCAAGGCCTGCTGGCAGGACGCCGCAAACATCTCAGTGGCATCATCAATGGCATCGATACGGTTGAGTGGGATCCTGCCACCGACCCCTGTCTTGTGCGCAATTACACCGCCGGCAGACTTGCTGCCAAGGCCGCCAACAAACGCGCATTGCAGCAGGCGCTGGGACTCACGGCCGATCCGGATATTTTGTTGTTTGGGGCGGTGGGTCGTTTCACTCACCAGAAAGGCTACGACCTGCTGCTACAGGTCGCGCTGCAACTGATCAGGCTTCCCGCACAACTGGTCATTCTCGGCAACGGCGAAGCGGCGCTGGAACAGCAGTTGGCACTGCTGGCAAAAACTCACCCTGGGAAAATCGCGGTGCGCATCGGTTTTGATGAGGCGCTGTCACACTTGATCGAGGCCGGCGCCGATAGCTTCCTGATGCCGTCGCGCTTCGAGCCTTGTGGTTTGAACCAGATGTACAGCCAGCGCTATGGCACACCACCACTGGTGCATGCCACCGGTGGCCTGCGTGACACGGTGGTGGACTGCACCCCGGCAACGCTGGCCAATGGGAGCGCCAGCGGTTTTCTGTTTCACCCCATGACCCCCGGCAATTTCCTCGCCGCCATCCGGCGTGTCAGCATCGCCTACCAGGACAAACCAACCTGGCGCCGCTTGCAGAAAAACTGCATGACCAAAGATTTCAGTTGGCGCTCGAGCGCTGCTGCCTACCGCGAAATCTACCTGTCGCTACTATCCGGGCCAGCGAAACCAAGCCCTGCCACCCCGATTGCACCTAAACGGAAGCGCAAAACGTAACTCCCCACTTCCTACTTCCTACTTCCTACTTCCTACTTCCTACTTCCTACTTCCTACTTCCTACTTCCTACTTCCTACTTCCTACTTCCTACTTCCTACT
>JAYUYT010000003.1:0-18856 GCA_043752345.1 Nitrosospira sp. | reverse complement strand
AGATGAAGAAAATCTCCAAGCGGCTGAAGGTGCTGGAGGCATTCAACAAATCTGGCATCAAGCCGGAGTGGATGGTGCTGGCGGTGCTGCCGGTGCTGCCGCCGGAATTACGCCCGCTGGTGCCACTGGACGGCGGGCGGTTCGCCACTTCCGATTTGAATGATTTATATCGCCGTGTCATCAACCGCAACAACCGTTTGAAACGATTGCTGGAGTTGAAAGCGCCGGAAATCATCGTGCGCAACGAAAAACGCATGTTGCAGGAAGCGGTAGATTCACTGCTGGACAATGGCCGTCGCGGCAAGGCCATGACCGGCGCCAACAAACGCCCGCTAAAATCTCTCGCTGATATGATCAAAGGCAAGGGCGGACGTTTCCGGCAGAATCTACTGGGTAAGCGCGTGGACTATTCCGGGCGTTCAGTGATTGTGGTCGGTCCGCAACTCAAACTGCATCAGTGTGGTTTGCCGAAGAAAATGGCGCTGGAACTATTCAAGCCATTCATTTTCAATAAACTAGAAATAATGGGCATCGCCAGCACCATCAAGGCAGCCAAGCGGGAAGTGGAAAATGAAACCCCAGTCGTGTGGGACATCCTGGAAGATGTTATTCGTGAACACCCGGTGATGTTAAACCGCGCACCGACGTTGCATCGTTTGGGTATCCAGGCATTTGAGCCGGTGCTGATCGAGGGCAAGGCGATACAGCTGCATCCGCTGGTATGTGCCGCATTCAATGCCGACTTCGACGGTGACCAGATGGCAGTACACGTGCCGCTGTCGCTGGAAGCGCAAATGGAATGTCGTACACTGATGATGTCGACCAATAACATTCTGTCACCCGCCAATGGCGAGCCGATTATCGTGCCGTCGCAGGATATTGTACTAGGTTTGTATTACACCACTCGCGAGAGGGTCAATGCGCTTGGTGAGGGCATGATGTTCGCCAACATCAGTGAGCTGTCGCGTGCCTATGAGAGTCGGGTAGTAGAATTGAATGCCAGAATCCTGGTACGGATCAAGGAATATGAGGTAGATGTCGAAGGTGGACGCCGCGAAATAACCACGCGCTATGACACCACTGTGGGACGCGCACTGCTATCTGGAATTCTGCCTGCCGGTTTGCCTTTTCCCCTGATTAACAAGGCGCTAAAAAAGAAGGAAATCTCCAAGCTTATCAATGCCAGTTTCCGCCGTTGTGGCTTGCGCGAGACCGTGATCTTCGCCGATAAACTAATGTACTCGGGCTTCACCTACGCTACCCGTGCCGGTATTTCAATTTGTGTGGACGACATGCTTACGCCACCGCAGAAGAACGATATTATCGGTGCGGCCGAGAAGGAAGTGCAGGAGATCGAAGCCCAGTACACTTCCGGCTTAGTGACCCAGGGTGAGCGCTATAACAAGGTAGTGGATATCTGGGGTCGTGCTGGAGACCAGGTGGCCAAGGCCATGATGGATCAACTCGGGGTTGAACCGGTATATGATCGATTGACCGGCGAAGTGAAGAAAGACAAGAAAGGTAAGCCGTTAACGCAAGAATCGTTTAATTCCATTTATATGATGGCCGATTCGGGCGCGCGAGGCTCTGCTGCCCAGATTCGTCAATTGGCGGGCATGCGCGGTCTGATGGCCAAGCCTGATGGCTCTATCATCGAGACCCCCATCACCGCGAATTTCCGCGAGGGGTTAAATGTGTTGCAGTACTTCATTTCCACTCATGGCGCGCGTAAAGGATTGGCGGATACGGCATTGAAGACCGCCAACTCCGGCTATCTTACCCGCCGCTTGGTGGATGTGACCCAGGATTTGGTGGTAACTGAAGACGATTGTGGCACCAGTAATGGTGCGGTACTGAAAGCGCTGGTCGAGGGTGGCGAAGTGATCGAAGCGTTGCGTGAGCGCGTACTCGGGCGAGTGGTGGCGAACGAGGTGGTTAACCCGGAAAACCAGGCGGTAATTTATCCGGCTGGGGCTCTGTTGGACGAGGATGCAGTCGACACGATTGAGTCACTGGGTATAGATGAAGTGAAGGTGCGCACCCCACTTACCTGTGAAACCCGCTATGGCCTGTGCGCCAAATGTTACGGGCGTGATCTGGGACGTGGAACGCCGGTAAACGTGGGTGAAGCCGTAGGGGTGATTGCCGCTCAATCCATCGGTGAACCGGGCACACAGCTCACCATGCGCACATTCCACATTGGTGGAGCCGCATCCAGAACTGCTGTAGCGAGCCAGGTGGAGAGCAAGTCCAATGGCACAGTGCGCTATTCACCCACTATGCGTTATGTGATCAATTCCCGCCAGGAATTGATAGCAATTTCTCGTAGCGGTGAAGTGGTGATACAAGATGATGCTGGCCGCGAACGCGAGCGTCATAGAACACCCTATGGGGCAACATTGCTGGTGCGTGATGGTGAAGTAGTGAAGGCGGGAAAAGTGCTGGCGGCATGGGATCCGCACACCCGTCCCATCATTACCGAGTATGCCGGCAAAGTACGCTTTGAGAATGTCGAGGAAGGCGTGACGGTAGCCAAGCAGATTGACGAAGTGACGGGTCTATCCACTCTGGTGGTGATCGATCCGAAACGTCGTGGGGCAACTCAGGCGAAGGGCTTGCGCCCATTAGTAAAACTGCTGGATGAGAAAGGTACGGAAGTGAAGATCGCCGGAGGCAATTTATCCGTCAGCATCACGTTCCAGGTTGGCTGCATTATTACCGTGCGCGATGGGCAACAGGTCAACGTGGGTGAAGTACTGGCACGAATTCCACAAGAGACCTCGAAAACCCGCGATATTACCGGCGGTCTGCCGCGTGTGGCGGAGCTGTTCGAAGCCCGTTCTCCCAAGGACGCCGGCGTGCTTGCAGAAGTCACCGGGATCGTGTCGTTTGGCAAAGATACCAAAGGCAAACAGCGCCTGGTAATCACCGATCTTGATGGAGTCTCGCATGAGTACCTGATTTCTAAGGAGAAGCACGTAACAGCCCACGATGGTCAAGTGGTGAACAAGGGAGAGAGTATTGTTGACGGCCCGGCTGATCCGCACGATATTCTACGTCTGTTGGGAGTGGAAGCGCTGGCACGCTACATTACCGACGAAGTGCAGGATGTATACCGGCTCCAGGGTGTGAAAATCAACGACAAGCATATCGAAGTGATCGTGCGGCAGATGCTGCGCCGTGTGCATATCGTCGATGCTGGCGATACTCGCTTTATTTCGGGCGAGCAGGTGGAACGCGCCGATCTGCTGGTGGAAAATGAACGGATGGTGGTGGAAGACAAGAAGATTGCGATCTACGATTTCACTTTGCTGGGGATCACCAAGGCATCGCTTTCTACGGATTCATTTATTTCTGCTGCCTCCTTCCAGGAGACCACGCGTGTGCTGACTGAAGCGGCGATCATGGGCAAGAAGGATGATCTACGTGGCCTCAAGGAGAACGTCATCGTTGGGCGGCTTATTCCTGCAGGTACCGGCTTGGCTTTTCACAATACCCGCAAAAAGCAAAGGACGTTGCCCGATGGCGGCGGTGAGAGTCTCGATCTGGGACAAGGGGTAGGAGAAACACAAGATAGCGCTGCGTGACACGCTTGTTGCAGAGGCCACTTTTGTAATTTTATGCCGGCTGGCTACAGTTACAAAGAGTGGCCCCGGCGAGTGAGCTCGTCGTTTACTTTTCCAAATAGGCTGGTATTGGCTCTGTGCCGCTTGTCGCCCCGGTACCAAGAAAAACAGATGATGGAACCCAGTGCAATCTCAAGTATATCGGGCGCATTTAAACCAGCCTGAATGCTGTTGAAGGCTCCGTCAATGGCTGCGAAGGCACCTACAAGACCAATAAATTTCCAGAACCTGTTTTCCCATTTTGCTGCTTGGTGTTGTAGCGACCAGGCGTGAAGCTTCTCATGTAACACCTTAAGTTCCTCATCGGTACAGGTTGTCAGATCCATCTGAGTCAAAGCCCCGTTATTAGCGTAATGAGTTCTGCATAAAAAAGCCGGAATCAACCGGCTTCTTCTGTTTTTATGATTTTCAGGCCGGATTATGCATCGGCAGTTTTAGCTGGAGGCTCAATAACCTCCACCGGACGATCCAGCAGTTCAATCAAAGCCATCGGTGCGTTGTCACCCTTACGGAAACCGAATTTAAGAATACGCAGGTAGCCGCCATTGCGTTTCTGATAACGCGGGCCAAGTTCGGCGAACAGTTTACCGACCATGTCGCGGTCACGTAAGCGGTTGAATGCCAAGCGGCGGTTGGCAAGTGACGGTTTCTTGCCCAGAGTGATCATCGGTTCTACCACACGGCGCAATTCCTTGGCTTTAGGTAGCGTAGTTCTGATGACTTCGTGGCGCAACAACGAGTTGGTCATATTACGCAGCATCGCTAGCCGATGACTGCTGGTGCGATTCAGTTTTCTCAGTCCATTATGGTGCCGCATGGCTTGTTTCCTTTTTGCTCTTCTCAAGATTGATAGGCGGCCAGTTTTCCAGCTTCATTCCCAGCGTCAACCCATGTGAAGCCAGTACTTCCTTGATTTCATTGAGTGATTTCCTGCCCAGGTTGGGTGTTCTCAACAGTTCATTTTCTGTACGTTGAATCAGGTCACCAATATAGTAAATATTCTCTGCCTTGAGACAGTTGGCGGAGCGTACGGTAAGCTCCAAATCATCTACTGGGCGCAATAGCACAGGATCGATTTGAGGCGATTTAGGTTGCTCCACAGGAGCCGGCGTACCCTTGAGATCAGCGAACACCGAGAGCTGCTCCACCAGTACTTTGGCAGCGTAGCGAATTGCTTCCTCGGGGTCGACGACGCCATTAGTCTCGATATCCATCACCAATTTGTCAAGGTCGGTACGCTGCTCAACGCGAGCACTTTCTACCGCATAGCTGACACGTCTTATCGGGCTAAAAGAGGCATCCAGCAGAATGCTGCCTATGGTGCGACTTTCATTTGCCAGTTGCCGCATTGTTCCCGGCATGTAGCCGCGTCCTTGCGCTACTTTGATCTGCATGTCTAACTTCCCACCGGCAGTGAGGTGTGCAACAACATGCTCCGGATTGATAATTTCCACATCATGTCCGGCTTCGATATCGCCTGCAGTGACTACACCTTCACCTTCCTTCTTAAGGATCAGGACAGCTTCAGTACGATTGTGCAGTTTCAGAACGATACCCTTGAGATTGAGCAGGATATCAACCACATCCTCTTGCACGCCATCGAGGGCGGAGTATTCGTGTACCACACCGCTGATCTGCACTTCGGTTGGCGCGAACCCTGGCATCGAAGATAATAAGATGCGGCGTAATGCGTTACCCAATGTATGCCCGTAACCACGTTCAAACGGCTCCATGGTGACTTTGGCGTGCAGCGGAGATATATTCTGGACATCAATAATGCGCGGCGTAAGAAAAGTGTTACTTGCCATAGCCTGATCCTTTTACGGGAAACTTGTTGGTCGGTTACTTGGAATACAATTCAATCACGAGCGATTCATTGATGGTTGCGGGTAGCTCGGATCTCTCGGGTTTGGCCTTGAATGTTCCCTTCATGGCTTTGATATCTACTTCTATCCATTCAGGGAAGCTGCGTTGTTCAGCGGCTTCTAACGCGGCTTTAATGCGTAGATGATTTCTCGCTTTTTCAACAATTTCAATCACGTCACCAGGTTTTACTTGGTAGGACGGGATGTTGACACGGTGACCATTCACCAGTATGCCGTTGTGGCGCACAATCTGACGTGCTTCTGAACGTGATGCACCAAAGCCCATACGATACGAAACCGTATCCAGGCGGCATTCCAGCAATTGCAACAGATTCTCGCCGGTGATGCCACGCTGGCTGTCGGCCAATTTGTAAGTATTGCGGAACTGGCGCTCCAGTATTCCATAAATACGCCGCAGCTTCTGCTTCTCGCGCAATTGCACACCGTAATCAGACAAGCGGCCACTTTTCTGGCCGTGCTGACCTGGCGCATAATTTCTGCGCTCGATTGCACATTTATCGGTGAAACACTTCTCGCCCTTCAGAAATAACTTTTCGCCTTCACGGCGACACTGACGGCATTTAGGATCAAGATTTCTGGCCACAGTCTACTCCCACTAAATACGGCGTTTTTTCGGCGGACGGCAGCCATTATGCGGAACTGGCGTCACATCCGAAATACTGGTAATTTTAAAGCCCGCTGCGTTCAGTGCACGTACAGCAGATTCGCGTCCTGGGCCGGGTCCTTTGATGCGCACTTCCAGGTTTTTCACACCACATTCCTGTGCAACTTTGCCAGCTTGCTCTGCTGCTACTTGAGCAGCAAAAGGGGTGCTTTTGCGTGACCCCTTGAAGCCAGCACCGCCAGAAGTGGCCCATGACAAAGCATTACCTTGGCGATCAGTAATAGTCACAATCGTATTGTTGAACGAGGCATGAATGTGGGCGATGCCCTCAGCCACATTTTTCTTTATTTTTTTCCGTACCCGGGTAGCTACTTTTACCATGTCTGGTTATTCCTTTGTATTACGTCTTGATTACAATGCTGTTTATTTTGCTGCCGGCTTTGCACTGGAGGAGCGGACTGCCTTGCGTGGTCCTTTGCGAGTTCTGGCGTTGGTGCGGGTGCGTTGACCACGCACCGGCAGACCACGTCGGTGACGCAATCCACGATAACAGCCAAGATCCATCAGACGCTTGATATTCATTGATACTTCCCGCCGCAAGTCACCTTCCACGGTGAATTTAGCGACGCGTTCCCGCAGCTTCTCCATCTGTGCGTCGCTTATATCTTTGATTTTGGTAGACCCACTGATGCCAATGGCAGCGCAAATCTGCCGTGCTCTGGTCCGACCAATGCCATAAATCGAGGTCAATGCGATCTCGGCGTGCTGATGATTCGGGATGTTTACCCCAGCGATACGGGCCATACGATTATCCTACAAATAAAAGTGGAAATTATACCATCTAAAGTGCTATCTGCCCATTCAACCCTGGCGTTGTTTATGCCGTGGATCTGTACAAATCACTCGCACTACGCGGTTACGCCGGATAATTTTGCAATTACGGCAAATCTTTTTTACGGATGCCAATACTTTCATGTTTTCTTCTCCTTGCGCTACTTGGCGCGAAAGGTAATTCGCGCTCTACTTAAATCATACGGTGTCAATTCTACCGTTACCTTGTCACCCGGCAAAATCCGGATGTAATGCATACGCATCTTGCCAGAGATATGCCCGAGCACCACATGCCCGTTTTCCAGCTTGACCCGGAACGTCGCGTTGGGCAGCGTTTCCAGTATCTCACCTTGCATCTGTATCGTTTCTTCTTTGGCCATCCTGTCCTTAGGTGCGTCTATCTTGCCGGCAACCCACCGCCACCCTTGAAGTTGGTTTTCTTCAACAGGCTCTCATACTGTTGCGACATGACATAAGATTGCACCTGCGACATGAAATCCATGGTCACTACCACGATTATCAGCAACGAGGTTCCCCCAAAATAAAACGGTACGTTCCATTTCAAGATCAAAAACTCCGGCAACAAACACACCAGCGTTACGTAGATTGCTCCTGCCAAGGTAAGTCGTAACATGATCCGTTCGATATATTTGGCCGTCTGGTCACCAGGACGAATCCCGGGAATAAAGGCGCTACTTTTTTTCAGGTTCTCCGCAGTTTCCTTGGGATTGAATACCAAGGCGGTATAGAAGAAACAGAAAAATATAATCATTGCTGCGTACAATATTACGTAAACCGGCTGGCCTGGAGACAATGCGCCGCTGATATCTTTTAACCAGACCATGGATTCGCCAGTGGCAAACCATCCCGCCAGCGTAGCGGGAAACAGAATCATGCTGGAAGCGAAGATCGGTGGAATTACGCCAGCCATGTTCAGCTTCAGTGGCAGATGTGAGCTCTGTCCGCCGTAGACTTTCCGCCCTACTTGGCGTTTGGCATAGTTCACCAATATTTTGCGCTGGCCACGCTCGACGAATACCACGAATGCCGTCACCAGTGTTGCCGCCACAAAAATTCCTAGCGCTACCAGGAAATGCATTGCACCGGTTCCTACTAAATCAAGTGTGCCACCAATTGCACTCGGCAGGCCAGCGACTATCCCGGCAAAAATAATTAAAGATATGCCATTGCCAATGCCGCGCTCGGTAATCTGTTCGCCCAACCACATCAGAAATATAGTACCCGTGACCAAAGTTATCACTGTAGTCAGTAAGAATATCGACCCCGGCGCGATTACCAGACCAGCCTGAGATTGCAGTGCGATGGATATACCATAGCCCTGTACCAGCGCCAGTCCCAGCGTACCATAACGGGTATACTGGGTAATTTTTCTACGTCCCGCCTCGCCTTCTTTCTTCAGCGCTTCCAAGTAGGGAAATGCCACTGTACCCAATTGCATGATGATCGAGGCCGAGATGTACGGCATGATCCCCAGAGCAAAAATCGAAAAACGGGAGAGTGCACCTCCAGAAAACATGTTGAACATGCCGAGTATGCCTCCCTGCTGCGACTCGAATAGGTCTTTCAGCACTACTGGGTCTATGCCCGGTACCGGGACATGCGCGCCGATACGATAGACTATCAGCGCAAGCAACAAGAACCACAGACGACGTTTCAAGTCACCAAGTTTCCCGGAAAGTCCTCGCAGCGATTCGTTAGCGGCCACTCTCTATCCTCGCAGCCTTATGCAAGGCCGATGCTGCCGCCGACAGATTCAATGGCAGCTTTTGCGCCCTTGGTTACTGCAATGCCCTGTAATTTAATCGCACGTTCAATTTTCCCGGAAAGTATTACCTTGGCGCTAAGCGCGCTACCAGGAACAACCCCTGCTTGCTTTAGAACCAGAATATCTATGGTATCAACCGGCAATTTGTTTAGGGCCGACAAACGTACTTCTACGGTATCTCCAGCGGTAGTGGAAATAAATCCGCGTTTTGGTAGCCGACGCTGCAGCGGCATCTGTCCACCCTCAAAACCAACTTTATGGAAACCGCCAGTACGGGATTTCTGTCCCTTATGCCCGCGCCCAGCAGTCTTGCCGATGCCAGAACCTATGCCGCGCCCTACACGTCGTTTGGCATGTTTGGCGCCGTCGGCTGGTTTAATCGAATTCAGTCGCATCTCATGCCTCAACTTTAACGAGGTAATAAACCTTATTGATCATGCCACGGATTGCCGGTGTATCCTCTAATTCAGAACTGCTATTAACCCTGCGCAACCCTAATCCGCGCACAGTTGCACGATGCGATTGCTTGGTGCCGATGATGCTCTTGATCAAAGTCAGCCTGATTTTTTTTATACTTGCGCTCATTTTGCCGACCCTATGATTTCTTCCACGCTTTTGCCACGCTTGGCAGCAATCTCGGCAGGGGTGTTCATCGATTGCAAACCTTGCAGGGTGGCACGTACCACGTTGTAGGGATTGGTCGAGCCTATGCACTTGGCAAGAATATTGTGTACTCCCATTACTTCAAATATCGCCCGCATCGGCCCGCCAGCAATGATGCCAGTGCCCTCGGAAGCGGGTTGCATATATACTTTGGCGGCACCGTGTCTGCCGATGACTGGATGATGCAGTGTGCCGTTCTTCAAATTCACCTTGATCATCTTACGGCGCGCTTCGTCCATTGCCTTTTGTACCGCTACCGGCACCTCACGGGACTTGCCCTTACCCATACCAACGCTACCGTCGCCATTGCCAACCACGGTCAGTGCGGCAAAACCAAGAATACGCCCACCTTTGACCACTTTGGTAACACGATTGATCGCAACCATCTTTTCCTTGAGGCCATCGCCACGGTCCTCACCTTGTTGCGTTTTGCCTTGCATTCTTCCTTGCATCTTAGCCACTGTTTACCTCTCGCTTAGAATTTGAGGCCATGCTCACGGGCAGCTTCGGCCAATGCTTTAACGCGACCGTGATACCTGAAGCCGGAACGGTCAAACGCAACGGTCTCAATACCCAGCGTTTTTGCCTTCTCGGCTATCCGTTTGCCTATTGCTGCTGCCGCATCGATGGTGCCACCATTGGCTAACGCCTTGCGCACCTCTGGCTCCAGAGTGGAGGCGCTGGTTAACACTTTGCCACCGCTGCCATCGATCACTTGTGCATAGATATGGCAGTTGCTGCGATGCACCGCCAGCCGCACTACCTTCAGTTCGGCAATCTTGGCACGGGTTTGACGCGCACGGCGCAGTCGGGATTGTGTCGAATTCAACATATCTTCCTCGATTACTTCTTCTTAGTCTCTTTCATGACGATTACTTCATCAGCGTAGCGCACGCCTTTGCCTTTGTAGGGCTCTGGCTTGCGATAGGCACGTACTTCGGCAGCCACTTGACCGACCTGCTGTTTATCTATGCCTTTGATCAGAATCTCAGTCTGACTCGGCGTCTCAACTTTGACTCCTGCCGGCATTTTATGCGCGACTGGATGAGAGAACCCCAACGTCAGATTGAGCATCTCGCCTGCAGCCTGGGCGCGGTAACCTACCCCCACCAGCAGCAGTTTCTTCTCGAATCCCTTGGTTACCCCATGTACCATGTTGGCCAGTAGTGCGCGCATGGTGCCGGACATCGCATTGGCTTGTTTGGAACTGTTTGCAACCTTTACCAGCAAATTATCGCCGTCACGCTCAATGGTGATATCTGAGTTCAGGCTGCGCTGCAACGTGCCCAGCGGGCCTTTTACCGATACCGCAGAAGCGGACAGGGCTACTTCAACATTAGCCGGAACTGGCACCGGATTCTTACCGACTCGAGACATTTTCTACACCCCTAAGCTACGATACACAACACTTCACCGCCTACACCACTGGCGCGCGCTTTGCGTTCGGTCATTACACCCTTGGAAGTGGAGACTATCGCCACACCCAGACCATTCATCACGTTAGGAAGCTTGTCGCTGGATTTGTAGATGCGCAAACCGGGGCGACTAATACGTTCAATTTTTTCGATTACTGGCCGGCCGGCGTAATATTTCAGGCTAATTTCCAGCGTTGGCTTGCCGTCTGTTTCTCGCAGCGCAAACTGTTCTATATAGCCTTCATCCTTTAATACTTGAGCAATGGCCGCCTTCAGCTTGGAAGCTGGCATTGCCACGGCAGTTTTCTCAGCAAGCTGCGCGTTACGTATACGCGTCAACATATCAGCGATGGGGTCACTCATGCTCATCTAGGGCTACCTCTAGAAATCCAATTTTCGTCACAAACTTTGATGCAAATTTTCACAAAATATCGCACGGCATCCCGCCTAAAAACTTTGATGCTCAAAAAATTTCAAGTATCCGCTTGCTACCAACTGGCTTTGGTCATGCCAGGGATTTCTCCACGCATGGCGAAGTCGCGTAATTTGCTACGCCCCAGACCGAATTTGCTATACACACCACGTGGCCGACCAGTCAGTGAGCAACGGTTACGCAGGCGTACTGGGCTGGCGTTGCGTGGCAACATTTGCAGTTTGATCCTGGCAGAGTGGCGTTCTTCGTCACTCGCTTTGGCGTTGTTAATAACGGCGAATAATTCGGCGCGGTATGCAGCGAATTTCTTCACAGTTACACGACGTTTCAAATCGCGGTTGATTACAGCTATTTTGGCCATGCCATCCTCAGTTCTTGAATGGAAATTTAAAAGCTGCCAACAGCGCCTTAGCTTCCGCGTCTGTCTTGGCGGTGGTGGTGATCGTAATATTCATGCCTCTTAGCGCATCGATCTTGTCATACTCGATTTCTGGGAAAATGATTTGCTCCTTCACTCCCATGTTGTAATTGCCGCGTCCATCAAATGCTCTGCCGGAAATGCCGCGGAAGTCACGGATACGCGGAATTGCCACGCTTACCAAGCGATCAAGAAATTCATACATGCGAACGCGCCGCAACGTTACCATACAGCCGACCGGATAGCCTTCACGCACCTTAAAAGTGGCGATGGATTTCTTTGCTTTGGTCACCACCGGACGTTGACCGGCAATCTTTTGCATATCACCTACGGCATTGTCCATGATTTTCTTGTCGGCAATCGCCTCTCCCACGCCCATGTTAAGCGTGATCTTGCGAATACGTGGTACTTCCATCATGGACTTGTAGCCAAACTGCTGCATCAGCTGTTTAACTACGGTGTCACGATAATATTCTTGCAACCGAGCCATAATTCCCTCTTGCTCTCTCAGGCGTCCAGCAGCTCGCCGTTCGATTTGAAATAACGTACTTTGCGCTTGTCTTCCAGGATCTTAAACCCAACTCTGTCGGCCTTCTGCGTGGCAGGATTAAAAATTGCCACATTTGATATCTGAATCGGCTTTTCCATCTCGACGATACCGCCAGCTGTTCCTTTAGCCGGATTAGGACTCTGGTGTTTCTTTACTTTGTTGATGCCCTCAACCAGGAGCAAATCTATTCCAGCCACGCGCAGTACTGTGCCACGTTTGCCCTTGTCCTTGCCGGTGGTGACGATGACGTCATCTCCTTTCTTGATTTTTTGCATACTGACTCCTTACCGTGCGCTTACAGGACTTCTGGCGCAAGCGAGACGATTTTCATGAAGCGCGCACTGCGCAATTCACGCGTCACCGGGCCGAAAATGCGTGTCCCGATCGGCTCTAACTTTGCGTTCAGCAACACTGCAGCATTGCTGTCAAACTTAATCAGCGAGCCGTCGACGCGACGTACTCCCTTGGCGGTGCGCACCACTACCGCATTGTATATCTCGCCTTTTTTAACGCGACCACGCGGCGCCGCGTCCTTGATAGTGACCTTGATGACATCACCAATTCCGGCATAGCGCCGCTTAGATCCGCCTAACACCTTGATGCACATGATCGAGCGCGCACCGGTATTGTCGGCCACTTGCAGAATAGATTGCATTTGAATCATTTTTTACTCACTCTCTCCAACTTTTCCAGTACAGAATTTCGCTGTGTGGATAGTATTGGAACCCGTTCGGGTTATGTCGCCGCCGGATGCCGACCAGCAATGCGCGAATTAAAAATCTGAAAACCAGCGGCTTGAAGAGGCGAAATTATACGGTTGTATTACTAAAAAAACAAGCGTTAAAAGTGATTAACAGTGCTCTTTTTCGATTCGCCACTATTCTTATTAGCAACCTAGTTTTGCCTGGTCTTTGGTATAACTGACCAATCAGACCGGATTGGCTTTTTCGACCAACTTAGCTACGCGCCAAGCTTTGGTCTTGGATAAGGGGCGACATTCTTCGATTATCACCAGGTCGCCCGGATGAAATTCATTGCTCTCGTCGTGGGCGTGATATTTTTTTGTGCGAACCATGATCTTGCCATAGAGCGGGTGTTTGACTTTACGTTCGACCAATACGGTAATGGTCTTGTTCATCTTATCGCTCACCACTTTGCCGGTGAGGGTGCGGCCCGAATTGACTTCGCTCATGATTGCTTCACTTTCTGACTGATTATTGTTTTGGTACGCGCGATATCACGGCGCACATTGCGTAACTGGTTGGTGTTGCCGAGTTGCTGAGTCGCATGCTGCATGCGCAAACCAAATTGCGCCTTCAGTAACGCCATCAACTCTTGCTGCAATTCAGCTGGATTCTTAGCTCTGAGTTCATTCGTTTTCATGATTAACCGCCTAGTTGTCGGATAACAAACGTGGTCTGGATTGGCAATTTAGCGGCAGCCAGGCGGAAAGCCTGACGTGCCAAGACTTCATCGACTCCATCCATTTCATATAGCATCTTGCCGGGTTGAATTTCCGCCACAAAATATTCCGGATTACCCTTGCCGTTGCCCATGCGCACTTCTGCTGGCTTATGGGAAATCGGTTTGTCCGGAAAAATACGGATCCAGATACGCCCGCCGCGTTTTATATGGCGAGTCATGGCGCGACGTGCGGCTTCAATCTGGCGTGCAGTCAAACGACCTCGACCAACTGCCTTAAGGCCGTATTCGCCGAAACTCACTTTTGCACCTCTGGTCGCAACTCCCTTGTTGCGGCCTTTCTGCTGTTTGCGGTATTTCGATCTAGCTGGTTGCTGCATCTTTTGCTCCTGGCTTCACTGTTTTTACTGTTTTCTTGGCCGCGGTCTTGGTTGTAGTCTTCTCAGCCTTCTCAACGGTTTTGACAGGTTTCTTGGCTGTCTTTACGCTGGCTTTCGCTTCAGTTTCGGTCTTGGTTTTGACAGCTGGCTTCTCTCCCGCTACCACTTTGGGCATGCTTGCCGGCGGTTTTCTGGCTGGACGTTTCTTTTCGGGCTCTCCTGCCGGAGCAGGAGCCGCAGTTACTGCCGTCGCTGCGGATTGTTCGCTGTGGCCTATCACCTCGCCTTTGAATACCCATACTTTGATGCCGATCACGCCATAAGTGGTTTTGGCTTCTGCCGTACCATAATCCAGATCAGCGCGTAAGGTATGCAGCGGCACACGACCTTCACGGTACCATTCACGGCGGGCGATCTCAATGCCGTTCAACCGGCCCGAGCTCATGATCTTGATTCCCTGGGCGCCCAGACGCATGGCGTTCTGCATCGCCCGTTTCATGGCGCGGCGAAACATGATACGTTTTTCCAGTTGCTGTGCGATGTTGTCGGCAATCAGCTGTGCATCGATTTCCGGTTTGCGAATCTCCTCGATGTTTACATGCACTGGTACACCCATACGCCTTTGCAACTCCCCGCGCAGGACCTCGATGTCTTCCCCCTTCTTGCCGATGACGATACCAGGGCGCGAGCTGTAAATTGTGATGCGTGCATTCTTGGATGGGCGTTCGATTATTACCCGGCCTACCGAAGCGTGCGCCAGCTTCTTTTTCAGGTACTCACGTACCTTGATGTCTTCGCTCAACATAA
Organism: Nitrosospira sp.; assembly: GCA_043752345.1. Lineage (GTDB taxonomy): Bacteria > Pseudomonadota > Gammaproteobacteria > Burkholderiales > Nitrosomonadaceae > VFJL01. The sequence goes on along the minus strand of JAYUYT010000003.1, from coordinate 4,035 downwards.
CCGGAAAATTTTTGCTATTGGCGTACCACTTCGATGACCAGTTCTTCAGCACGGAAAGGCGGAAGCCTGTTGGATGTATTTTCTGTCCCATAATGCTCGCGCGCGTCCCTTATTTTTTATTGCCGGCTTGGTCGCCGACGGTGAGAAGAATGTGGCAGGTGGGCTTAACAATACGGTTGCCACGGCCTTTGGCGCGCGTGCTGGTACGCATCAGAGATGGCCCGCGATCAACATATATCGTTGACACTTTTAGTTCATCTATGTCCGCACCTTCGTTATGCTCGGCATTGGCAATAGCTGATTCCAGTAACTTACGAATGATGACAGCACCCTTCTTCGGGCTGAAAGCCAGCAGATTAAGCGCCCGATCCACCGGCAGCCCACGAATCTGATCGGCCACCAGTCGCCCTTTTTGTTCAGATAACCGAACCCCGCGTAATACAGCAGTTGTTTGCATGTTCATCGCTCCTTATTTCTTCGGCCCGGGTGCAGCTGCCTTCTTGTCGCCAGAATGTCCCTTGAAAGTACGGGTGTGGGAAAATTCCCCAAGTTTATGGCCTACCATATTCTCGGTAACGTACACTGGAACATGCTGTTTCCCGTTGTGTATGGCGATGGTCAGGCCAATGAAATCCGGCAGAACGGTGGAACGACGCGACCAGGTCTTGATTGGGCGCTTGTCGTTGGTTGCGCGTGCGGTCTCCACCTTGCTCATCAGGTGCAGATCAACGAATGGGCCTTTTTTTACGGAACGTGCCATGATTTATTATCCCTTGTTCGAATAGCGGCGGCGTACGATCATGCCATCAGTACGCTTGTTGCCACGAGTGCGGAAACCCTTGGCTGGCGTTCCCCACGGACTGACCGGATGACGTCCGGCAGCGGTCTTGCCTTCACCACCACCATGCGGATGGTCTACCGGGTTCATTACCACGCCGCGTACCGTCGGCCGAATGCCGCGCCAGCGGTTAGCACCGGCCTTGCCAATGGAGCGCAGGTTGTGTTCTTCGTTGCCAACCTCGCCGATGGTGGCGCGACAGTCCACATGCACCTTGCGGATTTCACCGGAACGCAGACGCAGTTGCGCATAGTCTCCCTCGCGCGCCAGCAGCTGCACCGATGTGCCGGCTGAACGAGCCAGTTGCGCGCCTTTGCCAGGAAGCATTTCCACACAATGAATGGTACTGCCTACCGGGATATTGCGCAGCGGCAAGGTATTGCCGTTCTTGATCGGCGCATCGCTGCCGCTCATCAGTTGCATCCCCGCAACAATACCCTTGGGAGCAATGATGTAGCGACGTTCTCCATCCGCATAGCAAAGCAGTGCCAGGTTGGCGCTGCGATTTGGATCATATTCCAGTCGCTCGACTTTGGCGGGAATGCTGTCCTTGTTGCGACGAAAGTCCACCTTGCGATAATGCTGTTTATGACCGCCACCCATGTGACGGGTAGTAATGTGGCCGTTGTTATTGCGACCGGCAGTATGGTTCTGCTTCTCCACCAGTTTTGCATAGGGCGCACCTTTGTGCAAGTCTGGATTGACCACTTTAACGACTGCGCGGCGTCCGGGAGAAGTCGGTTTGACTTTAATCAGTGCCATTATTTGGCCTCCCCTTGGGCGATTTCAGCAAAATTTATTTCCTGACCAGCCTTGATGCCAACATAGGCTTTCTTCCAGTTGCTGCGGCGTCCCATAAAGCGGCCAAAGCGCTTTTGTTTGCCTTTGATGTTGGTCACTTGTACAGTTTCCACTTGGATGCTCTGGGCTTTCCACATCAGCTCGACCGCAGCCTTGATCTCGGCCTTGGTGGCATCCTGCACCACACGAAAGATGATCTGGTTGTGCTTCTCAGCGATGTGGGTAGCTTTTTCCGAAACCTGCGGTGCCAGTATTATCTGCATCAGGCGTTCCGGGTTGAAAGTTTGTGTGCTCATGCCAGCAACTCCTCGATTTGTGTCACTGCACTGCGCGTCATGAGCACATTGGCAAAGCGCAGGAGATTGACCGGATCTGCGTGACCGACTTCTACCACCATTACATGCGGCAGGTTGCGGGACGACAGATAAAGGTTCTCATCCACGCTATCGGTGATAATCATGACCTCAGCCATTCCCATGTCTTTCAGTTTTTGCGCCAGGGTCTTGGTTTTGGGCGTATCTACGGTGAAGTTTTCCACTACCGACAGGCGGTTTTCCCGCACCAGCTGCGAGAGGATGGCGCCGATACCCGCACGATACATTTTACGGTTTAGCTTATGGCTGAAATTTTCTTCCGGGCTATTGGGGAAAATCTTGCCGCCACCACGCCACAATGGGCTGGAGGCCATACCGGCGCGCGCGCGTCCGGTACCTTTTTGCCGAAATGGTTTGCGCGTAGATTTGGCTACATCCGAACGTCCTTTCTGAGCGCGATTGGCACTGCGGGCATTGGCCAGATAAGCCGTCACCACCTGATGCACTAGGGATTCATTGTATTCACGGCCAAACAGCGTATCGGAAGCAGAAATGCTTGCGGCTGACTGGCCGTCATTGTTAATAAGTTTGAGTTCCATTATGCCCCCGCCTTCTTGCCGGACTGTGCGCCACTCTTGGCCCCCGCCTTCGCATCGACCTTGACGGCAGGTTTGGCGCCGATTCTGGGAGTTTTTACGCTCGGATGTATTACTACATCACCGCCTCTTGAACCCGGGATCGCTCCCTTGACCAGAAGCAAGCCGCGCGCGCTATCAACCCGCAGCACTTCCAGGTTCTGGGTGGTACGCTGCACGCTTCCTAGATGTCCGGACATGCGCTTGCCGGGAAATACGCGACCAGGGTCCTGCGCCATGCCGATGGAGCCTGGCACATTATGTGATTTCGAGTTGCCGTGAGTGGCGCGATTGGAGGAAAAGTGATGGCGCTTGATTACACCAGCATATCCCTTGCCGATGGAGACACCGGTCACATCCACTTTCTGCCCGACCTGAAAAATATCCACGGCGATGACTGCGCCGGGTTTAAGGCTGGCGAGTTGTTCCTCGGTTACGCGAAATTCCTTGAGCATATGCCCGGCCTCTACTGCGGCTTTGGCGAAGTGCCCGGCAGATGGCTTGTTGACGCGACTGGCGCGGCGTTTGCCAAAAGTTACCTGCACAGCGGAATAACCGTCAGTGTCGGGGGTCTTGATTTGCGTGACGCGATTGTTAGACACATCAAGCACTGTCACCGGCTGACTCTCGCCATCGTCGGTAAAAATGCGAGTCATGCCAACTTTGCGGCCGACTAGTCCTAAACTCATTTTAATTACCTTTTTTTAAAGGTGCCGATTACAATTGACCGGCAGATTACAAGCAGTTTTGAGTTATAGATTTCAGGGGGTTAACAGGAAAACAACCAACTCAAAACTCAATATTTAAAGATTATAGCTTTATTTCTACATCCACTCCTGCAGGCAAATCTAGTTTCATCAGGGCATCCACAGTCTTGTCGGTCGGATCCATGATGTCCATCAAGCGTAGATGGGTACGAATCTCGAACTGGTCGCGCGAGGTCTTGTTGACATGTGGTGAGCGCAACACGTCGAAGCGCTCGATCCGGGTGGGTAGGGGCACAGGGCCTTTCACTACTGCACCAGTACGTTTAGCGGTTTCAACGATCTCCATTGCCGATTTATCTATCAGACGATAATCAAACGCCTTCAGGCGGATACGAATTTTCTGGCTTTGCATATTTTATATAAACCTCGTTAAACCTCGGTCAAACTTCGGGATTGAGGATACAGGATTCTGGACTCGGTGATTTCGCTATTTGGCGTTTAACTCCGAATCCTGTCGCCTTTGTCCAGTTATTACTCGATAACTTTCGCTACCACGCCGGCACCGACGGTTCTGCCACCCTCGCGAATGGCAAAGCGCAGACCTTCTTCCATCGCAATCGGTGCAATCAGATTCACCGTCACCGAGACATTATCCCCCGGCATGATCATTTCCGTGCCCGCCGGCAATTCAACCGCACCGGTTACGTCAGTGGTGCGGAAGTAGAACTGCGGACGGTAGC
>JAYUYT010000002.1:0-3214 GCA_043752345.1 Nitrosospira sp. | reverse complement strand
TTTCCCATGCTGACGCTCCCTTGAATTACCTTATGCCATAACGCATAAAGCAGCCAAATGGTTGGCAACTTTTATGAATAAATCAGCGCTTCCTTAAGGAAACACCGAACAAGTAGTCGCAAAACGTAGATGCAAACACAAATCGAGACGCGGATTCACTTTTGAAGTACAACAGCCAATGGTGGCTTGGTGTAGCTCACCATCTTCCCGAGTAATATCTCAAACGGGATTCTAAATCCCAGCACTTTGAGCGAGACCTTCCGACAAGCACAGGGCAGTTTTGGCGGTTAATCGCCTTTCTTGTAACGATATTCCGCCGCCATCGCATGCGCCTGCAAACCTTCTCCCCGAGCCAGAATGGAAGCAATTTCACCAAGTTTTGCCGCGCCTTGTGCCGAGACCTGGATGAGGCTGCTGCGTTTCTGGAAATCGTACACACCCAATGGCGACGAAAAGCGGGCAGTGCGTGAAGTGGGCAGTACGTGATTGGGTCCAGCACAATAATCGCCGAGGGCTTCAGAAGTGTAGCGCCCGAGGAAAATCGCCCCGGCATGACGGATTTTTTCTGCCCATTGCTCCGGCTGCTCAACGGATAGCTCCAGGTGCTCTGGCGCGATGCGGTTGGTGATGGCACAGGCCTCACCCAGGTCGCGCACTCGAATCAGTGCCCCACGGCTTTCGAGCGAGGTGCGTATCACGGCTTGGCGCGGCATCGTGGGCAGTTGCCGGGCGATACTGGCCGCCACTGCCTCGATGAAGGCCGCATCGGGAGAAAGTAGGATGGCCTGCGCCATTTCATCGTGCTCAGCCTGTGAAAACAGATCCATTGCGATCCAGTCGGGATCGGTTTTGCCGTCACAAATTACCAGAATTTCTGACGGCCCCGCTATCATGTCAATTCCTACCGTGCCGAATACCCGGCGCTTGGCTGCCGCTACATAAGCATTGCCGGGACCGACGATCTTATCCACTTGCGGCACGGTCGCGGTACCGTAAGCCAGCGCTGCAACAGCCTGGGCGCCACCGATGGTGAACACGCGATCGACCTCGCAAATCGCCGCTGCTGCCAATACCAGTTCGTTTTTCTCGCCACCTGGAGTCGGCACCACCATGATGAGTTCGCCCACTCCCGCAACCTTGGCGGGGATTGCGTTCATCAGCACCGACGAAGGATAAGACGCTTTACCGCCGGGCACATACAAGCCAACCCGATCAAGCGGGGTTATTTTCTGGCCAAGCAGCGTACCGTCAGGTTCGATATAGCTCCAGGATTGCGCTAGTTGTTTCGCATGGTAAGCACGCACCCGTTCGGCAGCCTGCTCCAGGGGTTCCCGCTGCGCCGCTGGCAAATCCCGCAGGGCTTGCTGCAAACGGCTTTTGGGTAATTCAAGCTGGGCCACTGAAGCGACATCCAGATGGTCGAAGCGGCGCGTGTATTCCAGCAGCGCTTCATCACCACGCTTTTTAACGTCCGCGAGAATGCCGCTGACGGTCGCATCCACTGCCGCATCCTGCGTATCTTCAAAAGCCAGCAGTTTGCTCAGCGCGGCATCGAATCCGGCATCGGTGGAAGACAGTCGCTTAATCTGGAGCATAAGGAGGCGGGAAGATTCTGGGGTATTGCGCCACTATTGCAGACGCATTCCGGCTATTCACTATTTTTTGACTGCCGCTGAGAATGCCTCCAGCATCGGCTGGATCGCATTGCGTTTCAATTTCAATGCTGCCTGATTAATGACCAGCCGGGCAGAAATCGGCATGATCTCTTCCACCGCTTTAAGATGGTTGGCCTTCAGGGTGTTACCGCTGGAAACCAGATCTACGATCGCGTCCGCTAGTCCTACCAGCGGTGCAAGCTCCATCGAGCCGTAGAGTTTGATCAAATCCACATGCATCCCTTTTTCGGCGAAGTGCTCGCGCGCCGTTTGCAGATACTTGGTTGCCACTCGCAGCCGGGCCCCCTGGCGCACAGCGGATTCATAATCGAAATCGTCGGGCACTGCCACCATCATACGGCAGCAGGCGATATTCAAATCCAGCGGTTGATAAAGCCCAGCACCGCCGTGTTCCAGCAATACATCCTTGCCAGCAATGCCCATGTCTGCCGCACCGTATTGCACATAAGTCGGCACATCGGCGGCACGTACGATGATTAGCCTAACATCCGCGCGGCTGGTGGCGAGTATCAGCTTGCGCGAGGTTTCAGGATCGTCAAGCGCGATCACCCCCGCTGCTTTCAGCAGCGGTGCAGTATCGTCAAAAATACGGCCTTTGGAAAGGGCGATGGTGATGCCAGTCATGATGGAGATCCATGAAAAATCATATTTTACCGCAGAGAGTGGACATGTTCTAACTTACACGCCGGACTTTCGCTCCCAACTGAGTTAATTTTTCCTCAATGTGTTCATAACCGCGGTCGAGGTGGTAGATGCGCTCAATGGTGGTTTCACCGTGAGCAATCAGCCCTGCCAGTACCAGGCTGGCGGAGGCGCGCAGATCAGTGGCCATGACGCTGGTGCCGTCGAGATTGGCCACGCCGCGCACCACGGCGGCGTTGCCTTCGACTTCGATATTGGCGCCCATGCGTTTCAATTCCTGCACATGCATGAAACGATTTTCGAATATGGTTTCGGTGATGATGGCGGTACCTTCAGCGATGCTGTTCAGGACCATGAATTGTGCCTGCATGTCGGTGGGGAAAGCCGGGTAGGGTGCGGTCCGCAGGTTTACAGACTTCAATGCATTGTTCATTTTCAGGCTGATCCAGTCCTGCCCCGATTCGATTATTGCACCGGCTTCTGTCAGCTTGTCGAGTACCGCATCGAGTATGTTGGCACGGGCATCTCTCAGGTGAATCTTGCCACCGCTGGCAGCTGCCGCTACCAGGAAAGTGCCGGTTTCGATGCGGTCAGGCATGACCCGGTGAGTTGCACCATGCAGTGTTTTGACTCCTTCAATGGTGATGATATCACTGCCGGCACCATGGATTTTTGCGCCCATTGCGATCAGGCAGTCGGCCAGATTGGTCACTTCCGGTTCACGCGCGGCATTTTCCAGAATCGTTGTGCCATTAGCCAGGGTCGCTGCCATCATCAGATTCTCGGTACCGGTGACAGTCACCAGATCCATCACGATACGTGTACCCTTGAGGCGTTTTGCTTGCGCATGAATGTAGCCATGTTCGATCTGAATCTCCGCACCCATTGCCTGCAGG
>JAYUYT010000001.1:0-3245 GCA_043752345.1 Nitrosospira sp. | reverse complement strand
GCCGAGAGATCGGGTCGATGAGATCGAAGCGCGCGTGAAGCTACATCTGCCTCAGGCGCAGATCGAAGGAACCGAGCCAGAAATACCGGCGTTTCCCTAAGTTGGCTGGCGCATACTGCACCCAGCTTGTCTCTGGGGTAGCATGATCAGCTGGACGTTACCAGCGAGGGCTTGGCAGAAATGAGTTTGAGGCCGGAACCAGACTGTGCCGGTGATTTCCACAGTAGGGAACAGCCGGAGTTGCAAATCGTTTACCGTTCGATGGACCATGATTCAGTCGCTCGCGACGAGCTAACTGAGTTCCTAGCTCTGCCGTGATATGAGCACATTGTCTGATAAACGAGTTCTGGGAAGTTCCAAACTGCCGGCTAAGGGAGTTACGTCATGAAGACCGTAAGACAATTACTGCAAGGTAAGGGCTACGAGGTTATGAGCATCGAGCCAGACAAATCGGTGTATGACGCCATGCAATTGATGACTGCCAAGAACATCGGCGCGTTGCTGGTGCTCGAAGCCGGCAAATTGATCGGTATCATTACTGAAAGAGATTATTCCCGTAAGGTACATTTGCTGGATAAATCTATGCGAGACATTCCGGTAAAAGACATCATGACCACCCAAGTGGCGTATGTAAATCCCGACTACAGCACAGAGGATTGCATGGCGTTGGTTACCGAGATGCGGGTACGCCATTTGCCGGTACTGGAAAATAATCAGGTAATCGGCATTATCTCCATCGGCGACTTGGTCAAGGACGCCATCTCCGACCGGGAATTCGTCATTCACCAGCTCGAACGTTACATATATGGAATTCGCTGATTGGAACAGAATTGATGGTTCCCGCCATGGGGATCAGGCAGCCACATCAGCTTCATTAAGCTGCACCAGAATCTGGCGGCGTGCTGCATCCCGTATGCGATGCCGCTTGCCAGTCGTATCCCACCGCAAATAGGGGCTCGCCAACCAGCACTTTCAGTTCAATGTGATCTACCCATTATCAATCTGAATAATAACGTGCGAGTTGGTGTTTTCATTTGGCCTCTATTTCAAATTTACCACGCATACCCTTAAAGTGTCCCGGCCGCGGGCAGGCAAAATCGACCGTGCCAACCTCGGTAAATTGCCACACCAGCTCCCCGCTCTTGCCCGGATCAACGCTTACCAAGTTGGGATCGGGGTGCTCCACATCGGGAAATTTTTTCATCATCGCAGCATGTTTATCCAGTTGTGCCATCGAGCCAATCATCATATTGTGCTTTTTTTCGCCTGCATTCCTGAGGACAAGCTTCACCGTTTCACCCTGTTTCACTTTTATTTCAGCAGGCTTGAAACGGTTGTCGACCATAGTTATCTCGATAGTGCGTGACACTTTGCCCGGATCGCCGAGTTTGCCGATAACCGCCGACCCTTCTCCGCTGTCAGAATAGGCTTGAGCAACGGGGCCAGCCGGAACCAAACTTATTGCCAAGACAGATGCAATGAAAATTTTCTTCATTTGACCCTCCTATAAAGTAACGGATGCGAACCTATTGATAGATGTGCTGAAATTCATCTTCTTTGAAACTGGAGATCAGTGGGGTGCGAACGTCAGGCAACTGATCTCGCCCTTGCTGCGCCCAACCCGGATGTTCTCAGTTATGCATTCAAAATCATCGTTGAACTTGCATGCTTCAACCTTGCAGGCGCCAATCCCTGCGGTGCGCATGGTGGCTTTGGTGTGATTCCTATTGCCGAAGAATGTATCGCAGCCAGGATGCACCCCGTCGCCGATGGTGATGGCCCGGGCGTGGCAGTCGCTGTTGAGGTTGTATGCACATTCAGTCACGCTGCATTCCGAAACGAGGGGTGTTTCGATGGTAATGGTTTTCATCTGGAATTCTCCTGTTGTGAAAGAAGATTTAATGGGACAAGTGAGGCTCCACAAAAAGGATCTGCGGAGAAAGTGGCAGTCGGACAATGGCGGTGCAAAAATATTCTTACTTTTTATGAATAGATATTCTGAGGCAGGATTTCAAGGAAAAAATTGGGTCGTGGTTGAAGCATAACCCTGTTTGCAGGAGGCCTTCCCATCTGAGCTGCGCAGGGGATACGCCAGTGTGATAAGAGGCCGCTCAGTTTTCGCATCCCGGAAAGAATCGTACGTAGGTAATCCGAGCAGAAAATGGGAAGAGATTGTACTAGGATGAATATCAGGTATCAGGCTGCTGGGTATGACTGGCCAGTTGTTAAAAGATGAATACTGGCGCAGTGCATAATTTTCCCGAAGCCAAATCCGACCTACTCAATCAGAAAGGAGAATACCAATGTCCGTACTTGTGACCCTTCCCGCTCCCGACTTCACCAAGCCCGCCGTCCTGCCCGACGGTAGCTTTGATGAGGTTTTTAATTTCCATAGCCATATCCGCGGCAAGTACGCGGTGCTGTTTTTCTATCCGTTGGATTTCACCTTTGTCTGCCCCTCGGAAATCCTCGCCCACTCCCACCGGGTAGAGGAGTTCCATAAACGCAATGTGGAAGTGGTGGGAGTGTCGGTGGACTCCCAGTTCACCCACTACGCTTGGCGTAATACCCCGGTAGATAAAGGCGGCATCGGTCCGGTGGGCATCCCCCTGGTGGCCGACGTGGGTGGCGAAGTGATGCATGCCTACGGTGTCAGTCATCCGGATCACGTCGCCCTGCGCGCTTCGTTCCTGATCGACAAGCAAGGCATCGTGCGCCACCAGGTGGTTAATGACTTGCCGCTGGGGCGCGATGTCGACGAGATGCTGCGCATGGTCGATGCGCTGCAATTCCACGAATTCCACGGCGAAGTCTGCCCGGCCGGCTGGAAGGCTGGAGAACCCGGCATGAAGGCTAGCCCCGAGGGCGTGGCCGAATATCTCGGTGCCCATGCGGCGGGGCTGTGAGCCGGGTGTGGCTGTTCCACCCCCAGTATTTTTAGCAACCACAAAGGAGAAACACATGGACTTCGACAAAGGCAAGGCTATCGCGCTGTTGAACAAGATCATGGAACTCGAGCTCGCCGGGGTGGTGCGTTATACGCATTACTCATTGATGGTCTACGGCTACAACCGCATTCCCATCGTGGACTGGCTCAAGAAGCAGGCCGAGGAAGGATTGCTGCATGCCCACCAGGCGGGCGAACTTGTTACTTTACTGGGTGGACATCCCTCGCTTGCTATCGGACATCTACTGGAAACACACCAGCATGACGTCGGTGACATACTCAAGGAATCCCTGGCGCA